>JAKITK010000058.1 GCA_021648125.1 Lysobacterales bacterium | reverse complement strand
TCGATTATCGTTATTCCATAGCGGCCATTTTTGGTCGTGATGTTTTTAATGACGATGACCGCATGCTAGCTATAAGTGTTGGCGCTGGTTACTCAGGCGAGAAAACTGTCGAAACCTTAGACAGTGGTGCAGTTGGCAGCTGGAACCTGATTTATAATCAAGATATCAAGGATGGTGAAATAAAGTTCTTTCATAATCAAAATCTTGAATATCAATTTTTTGGCAATAATAATATGATACTCAAAACCAAAACAGGTTTCCAGTTTAGCCTGATCAAAGATATTTACGCAAAAACCTCACTGCGTTATGACTATGAAACTGAACCTGTCACTGGCGCATCTAAAGACGACGCTACTCTGGCCATTGGTATTGGCGCAAAGTTTTAGGGAAATTTCGAGCAGTCCCTAGCAGTCCCGAGGAAATACACCCGTTAGAGAATGTGTTGCATACAAAATTATCAACACTAAGGAGCATGGTGCCAGGTTTTCTGTATCCCCGCATATTCGGGGGTGATGTGCTGGGCTCCCACTTGATAAGCAGAAAAACCGGCGACTTATTGCGCTACCAACTTCTTATAGTGCATCCGCTGCGGCTGGTTTGCCTTGTCACCTAAGCGTCGTTTTCTATCCAGCTCGTACTCTTCAAAGTTGCCTTCAAAGAAAGCCACTGCAGACTCGCCTTCAAAGGCAAGTATATGGGTGGCGATACGGTCGAGGAACCAGCGATCATGCGAAATAACCATAATGCAGCCCGGGAAATTCAGTAAGGCATCTTCTAATGCACGCAGTGTTTCAACATCTAGGTCGTTGGTCGGCTCATCCAGCAGCAGTACATTACCACCGGACTTCAACAATTTAGCCAGATGCAGGCGGTTGCGTTCGCCACCGGACAGGTTTTTAACCGGCTTTTGTTGGTCACTGCCACGGAAGTTAAAGCGTCCCGCATACGCGCGCGAGGAAACCTTATAACGACCGACCTCAATAAACTCACCACCATCGGAAAGTTCTTCCCATACCGTTTTATCGCCATCCAGATCGGCACGGCTCTGGTCAACATAAGATAATTGCACTGTAGAACCAATAGTGATTTCCCCGCTGTCGGGTTTTTCAGCACCGGTAAGCATTCGGAACAAGGTGGATTTACCCGCGCCGTTGCCGCCGATAATACCGACAATTGCACCTGGTGGGATATTGAAGCTGAGGTTTTCAAACAGTAGTTTATCTTCAAAACCTTTACTGATATTGCTGACCTCAATAACTTTATCCCCAAGGCGTTCGCCGGGGGGTATATAGAGCTCACTGGTTTCGTTGCGTTCTTGAAATTCACGCGAACTCAGTTCTTCAAATTGCCGTAGGCGAGCTTTTGACTTCGCTCGCCGGCCTTTAGGGTTGCTACGAACCCATTCCAATTCTGCTTTGATGGCCCGTTGACGAGATGCTTCTGAGCGTTTTTCCTGCGCTAGGCGTTCATCTTTTTGCTCCAGCCAGGAAGAATAATTACCTTCCCAGGGTATACCGTGGCCACGGTCAAGTTCTAGAATCCATTCGGCAGCGTTATCGAGGAAGTAGCGATCATGGGTAACGGCAACTACAGTGCCCTTAAAATCGACCAAAAAACGCTCAAGCCAAGCCACGGATTCTGCATCCAGATGGTTGGTTGGTTCATCCAGCAGCAACATATCCGGGTTACCCAGCAATAACTGACAAAGTGCCACCCGGCGCAATTCACCACCGGAAAGATTGGCAATTTTGGCATCCCAGGGCGGTAGCC
The DNA here is from genome assembly GCA_021648125.1 of Lysobacterales bacterium. Taxonomy (GTDB): domain Bacteria; phylum Pseudomonadota; class Gammaproteobacteria; order Xanthomonadales; family SZUA-36; genus SZUA-51. The sequence goes on along the minus strand of JAKITK010000058.1, from coordinate 15,999 downwards.
GCAGGGCATCTGCCGCAACCTCAAGTATGCGTTCTAGTTCCCAGCCGTTACCGGCTTCAATCTGCTGTTGCACATCTGCCTGTGCAGCCAGCAGGTCCTCCATAGCTTGATCGCTCATGGGCTCGGCAAATTTTTCACTGATCTGATCAAATCTAACCAGCAAGTCACGCATTCCTGCCACCCCTTCTTCGACCTCTTCGCGTACCGTCAGGGCTTCATTCAGCTGCGGTTCCTGTGGTAAATAGCCAATTTTGATACCCGCTTGCGGGCGCGCCTCGCCTTCAAATTCTTGATCTTCTCCGGCCATAATACGCAGCACCGTTGATTTGCCCGAGCCGTTGATACCCAATAAGCCAATCTTGGCGCCGGGGAAGAACGACAGCGAAATGTCTTTGATAATTGTTCGGCTCGGTGGCACTGTTTTGCTGACCCCGATCATGGTGTAAATATATTCAGCCATAGGTGTATTCTTTCAGTTTTAGGAATAGTGGGTAATTATCGGTGATTAGAGCGGCTTAGACCAGTTCAAAGCTGAATAAAAGTGCTAAAATTCATCTTTTCCGAGCTTTAGGGCACCTCTATTAATTCAATGAATGCGCATCTTGAGTCCAAAACTCGCCGATTCTGCGTTGTGAAACTTGTCAATAGCAAGCTATTAACTGCATTTCACGCCTTGAATCAACAAGTTTTGAATCTCAATCTGACACATCCAGAATTAATAGAGGTTCCCTTAAATCACTCAATTTTTCAGGGATATCCAGTTTATGTATGACCGTCAGTTAAAACTTTCCGAATATGACCCCGAACTTGCCTCTGCAATTGCAGAAGAAACCCAGCGTCAGGAAGACCATATTGAGTTGATTGCTTCTGAAAATTACGCCTCACCGTGTGTGATGGAAGCCCAGGGGTCTTCACTTACTAATAAATATGCCGAAGGTTATCCTGGTAAGCGTTATTACGGGGGTTGTGAGTATGTCGACAAGGCCGAAGAGCTAGCGATGAGTCGCCTGAAAAGCTTATTCGGCGCGGACTATGTAAATGTTCAGCCGCATTCGGGTTCACAGGCCAATGCTGCGGTTTATTTGGCACTGCTGCAGCCCGGCGACAAAGTTTTAGGCATGAGTCTGTCCGAAGGCGGGCATTTAACTCATGGTTCACCGGTGAATTTTTCCGGTAAGCTATTTGATGTTGCCCAGTATGGAGTGAACCACACCACCGGCCTGATTGACTATGATGAAATGCAACGGATGGCGCTGGTTCATCGGCCAAAAATGATTATCGGTGGTTTTTCTGCTTATTCCCGAGTGGTTGATTGGGCACGTATGCGCGAAATTGCCGATGAAGTGGGAGCCTATTTATTTGTTGATATGGCGCATGTCGCCGGTTTGGTAGCCGCAGGGCTTTATCCTAACCCACTGCCGTTTGCCGATGTAGTCACATCAACTACACATAAAACCCTACGCGGACCGCGAGGCGGCATAATTCTCGCGCGTGAGAATGAAGCACTGGCGAAAAAACTCAACTCGCTGGTATTCCCAGGCACTCAGGGCGGTCCATTAATGCATGTAATTGCAGCCAAGGCAGTGGCATTTAAAGAAGCTGCCGAACCGGACTTTAAAGCCTACCAGCAGCTAGTAATCGATAACGCCCGAGCATTAGCAGCAAGTCTGGTCGAGCGCGGTTATAAGGTGGTTTCTGGCGGCACCGATAACCATCTGGTGCTAATAGACCTCACCGATAAAGATATCACCGGTAAAGATGCAGAAATAGCGTTGGGTGCGGTAAATATTACGGTGAATAAAAACACTGTGCCCGGAGAGCAACGCTCACCTTTTGTTACCTCCGGCCTACGCATTGGTACACCGGCAGTTACTACCCGGGGTTTTGACCAGCAAGATTGTCGTCAACTAGGAACCATGATCTGTGATCTTCTCGATAATTTAGGCGATGAAGCCGTTGCCGCTCAAGTATTAAAGGCAGCTGAAGCCTTATGTGCTCGCTACCCGGTATACATCAACTAATACTATGTGGTGTCCCTACTGCCATCATACTGATACCAAGGTCATTGATTCTCGGGTAACCGCCGATGGCATGCAAATTCGCCGGCGGCGAGAATGTATCCAGTGTGAGTCTCGCTTCAACACTTTTGAAACGGTGGCGTTGAAATTGCCCAATGTGATTAAGGCAGATGGCAGTCGAGAAATTTTTAATGAAGAAAAATTACGCATGGGCATGCTCAGGGCGTTGGAAAAACGCCCGGTAGAAACCGATGCAGTAGAACGCGCAATCCGTCAGCTTTTTCAGGAAGTTCGGGCGGTAGATGCGCGTGAAATCCCCAGTAAACTAGTGGGTGAGTTGGTCATGCAGGCACTCAGCCAGCTCGATCAGGTTGCCTATGTACGCTTTGCCTCGGTGTATCGTCGTTTTGAAGATGTGCAGGCGTTCCGTGAGGAAATCGAACGGCTTGAACGCGAATTTCCCGGCAGCACCGATAAGCGCCAGCGTTCATTACTGAAAACCCCCGGAAAAACATGAGTTTTACTGCCAGCGACCGTCAGTATATGACTACCGCGTTGGAGCTTGCTAGCCGCGGAATGGCAAGCTGTATGCCCAATCCCCAGGTAGGCTGTGTACTGGTTCGGGACGATAAAATAGTCGGTCGTGGCTGGCATCAGCAAACCGGTGGGCCACACGCGGAAGTCTTTGCTTTAGAACAAGCTGGAGATCAAGCTCGGGGTGCAACAGCCTATGTAAGCCTAGAACCCTGCGCTCACCAAGGCCGAACGCCAGCCTGTAGCCAGGCGCTGATTGCGGCCGGTGTGAAACGGGTAGTTGTGGCCATGGAAGATCCTTATTATGAAGTTTCCGGGCGGGGAATTGAACAATTAAAACAGGCCGGGATACGCGTAGAGTGTGGCTTGTTGGCGGCTGAGGCCAGTTGGCAAAATCGTGGATTCATCCACCGTTGCCAGCAACAGCGCCCTTGGGTGCGGCTTAAAATGGCTGCCAGTGTGGATGGCAAAACTGCATTAAAAAATGGTCAGAGCCAATGGATAACCGCAGCGCCCGCGCGCGCAGATGTTCAACAACTCCGGGCCAGAAGCGGGGCAATACTAACGGGAATTGGCACCGTATTGGCAGATAAGCCAAGAATGACCTTGCGTCTACCCGACACAAACCGCCAGCCATTGCGGATAATACTCGACAGTCACTGGCAAACGCCAGCAAATGCCCCCATATTAACAGCACCCGGGACGGTAATGATCGCCGGGCTGGAGGGAACTGCCGTACCAGAAAAATTACAAGCGGCATGTGCAAAATATGGCCATGAGTGTCTGGGTTTAGCCCCAGTCAACAAGGGCCTAGACCTTATCCAATTACTGGGCTTGCTGACGGATTGGCAAATCAATGAAGTACAAATTGAAGCCGGCGCGGTGCTGGCGGGTAGTTTTATCAGTGCAGGCCTGGTCGATGAACTGGTGGTGTATCAGGCGCCCAAGTTGATGGGCGATGCCGCAAAAGCTATGTTTGTACTGGAAGAGTTGACCTCGATGGAGCAAGTTAACGACTGGCATTGGCAGGATGTTACTAAAATAGGTAATGACCTACGGCTAACACTGACACCAATACCAATAAAGAACTGATTATGTTTACTGGAATTATTACTGCCATCGGGCAGATCGAAAGCCTTGATAAAATCAACCCGCAAAGCGATGACTGTCGCTTGCGGGTGGAAGTAACTGAGGGTATAGACCTTGCGGCTATCGCTATCGGCGACAGTATCGCCGTCAGTGGGGTATGTCTGACGGTAACTGCCATTGATGGGCAGGTTTTTCAGGCGGATATTTCCAATGAAACCCTGAGTTGCACCACCTTGGGAAGTAAGCGGGCGGGCGATGCGGTAAACCTTGAAGCGGCCCTTAGAGCTGGTGACCCACTCGGTGGTCATATGGTATCTGGGCATGTTGATGGTCTAGCGGTACTATTAGAGGCATCTGCTGATGACAGCTCAACACGCATGCTGTTTTCACTGCCTGCAGCACTTGCAGCTCTGGTAGCAGCCAAGGGCTCTATTACTATCGATGGTGTTAGCCTGACAGTCAACTCAATAACTGGCAACAAAGTCGAAGCAAAATTCTCAGTAAATCTCATCCCGCATACACTAGAACACACAACTTTGGGCTCATTACAGCCGGGTGACAGACTGAATCTAGAAATTGATATGCTGGCCCGCTATATAGCCCGCCAGTTAGAAATAAAGTAAAAATAACAGACTGAGGAAAGGTCACTAAGGCAAGTTTATTATGAAATTAAACACAATAGAAGAGCTTATCGAAGATATTCGCCGCGGCAAAATGGTTATTCTAATGGATGATGAAGACCGGGAGAATGAGGGCGATTTAATTATGGCGGCGAGTATGGTTCGCCCTGAAGACATCAACTTTATGGCGCGTTACGGGCGTGGCCTTATTTGTATGCCAATGACCAAAGAGCGCTGTGAGCAGTTGAATATCCCACTGATGTCAGCTACTACCGATGCCGCCTTTTCTACCAATTTTACGGTTACCATTGAGGCAGCCCAAGGTGTAACTACCGGGATATCAGCCTACGACCGGGCACTGACAATTCGTACTGCTGTGAAGCCGGATGCTGTACCCAAAGACTTAACCCAGCCCGGACATATTTTTCCGATTATGGCACAGCCTGGTGGGGTGCTCTCGCGCGCTGGACATACCGAGGCGAGTGTGGATTTGGCTTTGCTCGCGGGCCTTGAACCAGCCGCTGCTATCGTTGAAATCCTCAATGAGGATGGCAGTATGGCGCGGCGTCCCCAGCTCGAAATAATCGCACAGGAACATGACCTGAAAATCGGGACTATCGCCGACCTCATTCATTTTCGGATGAAAAACGGCTGCTGTGTAGAGCGTGTTAGCGAGACTCAGGTTACTACCGCCGAAGGCGAATTTAAGCTGTTAGTTTACCGTGATAGCATCGAAAATAACTTGCATATGGTGATGATGCAGGGACAACCAGATGCAAAAACCCCGTTTCTTGTGCGTGTACATGTGCGTAACACCCTCAGTGATGTAATCGGGGTTGAACGCGATGATTTAGGTATGCCATTACGGGTTGCTATGGCTGAAATTGCTGCCGCAGGCAGTGGCATGGTGCTGGTATTAGGTGGCGATGAAGACCCTGAGTCCTTGTTATATCGCTTGCAAGAATTACCGCCACCGGCGGTGGAGACCAGCGGTGATAATCGTAGCTCCAGAGAGTTACGAACCTATGGCATAGGCGCGCAAATTATTGCCGATACAGGGGTGCATAAAATGCGCGTGCTAGGTGCGCCTATCCATCTTTCGGGCTTGTCTGGTTTTGACCTGGAAGTGGTTGAATATGTGGATCCGGCGACGCTTGCCGGGAAAGAAAAAACCCAGGAAGATGCAGCATGAGTGCTGAGGCGATCACAACGATTGAGGGAAAAGTCCGAGCACCACAGGGCAAAATCGCCATCGTTGCCGCGCGTTTCAACGCTTTTGTAGTTGATCAAATGGTTGCAGGCGCACAGCAAAACTTATTAGCCAATGGGGTGGTGGCTAAAAATATTTTGTTGGTCAAGGTTCCGGGAGCATTTGAGCTGCCGCTGGTTTCGCAGGCTTTGGCCGCCAGAAAAGATATTGCTGCGGTCATTGCTTTGGGCTGCGTTATTCGTGGAGATACTGCACATTTCGATTTTGTTGCAGGCGAGGCCAGTGCTGGAATCAGCCGGGTTTCACTGGAAACCAATAAACCGGTAGCTTTTGGTGTGCTAACCACCGATACGGTAGAACAAGCCCTCGCGCGGGCTTCAATGGATGCCGGTAATAAAGGCGCAGACGCCGCCATGGTGGCTATGGAAATGTGCGATTTGTTATTGCAACTCAAGGTGGAAAACAGCTAATGTCGAAAAATAAAAACCATCTGCCAGAGTCCGTCTTACGCCGCCAACGCGCTCGTCGCCGTGCAGTTCAGGGTGTCTACCAGTGGCAAATGACGGGTACCGGCAGCCGCGATATTGTTGCTCAGTTTAATGATGAACAGGATATGTCGAATATCGATAGTGAATTGTTTGTTTTTTTGCTGAGTAAGGTGATTAACCAGCATCAAGAGCTGGATGAGAAACTACAACCTTTTCTGGATCGTCCGCTTAGCCAGGTCGATGAAACAGAGCGCGCAATTTTACGGATTGCAGCAGTTGAACTGTTATTTTCGATTGAGGTTCCAGCCAAGGTAGTATTAAACGAAGCGATTGAACTCGCGCATCGTTTTGGTGCGGAGAAAAGCCACAGTTTTATCAATGGCGTGCTGGATAAATGCGTAGCTGACTGGCGCAAGCTAGAAATGGATGTTGATAAAAACTCTAAAAGTTCTAAAAACTCTAAAAAAACTGACAAACCAGCCACCGAAGTAACTAAACAACCTGAAAGTTAGAGCTGCATTGAATGGCTACCGCAGACAATGAAAGCGACCTGATAGCACTGATTGCTGCCAATGAGTTGCAGCAGCGAGAAACTGACAGTGTGATTCTCGGAATAGGCGATGATGCAGCCATTATCCGGGTCGCAGAAAACCATGATTTAGTAACTTGTACCGATACTTTAGTTGTTGGCGTGCACTTTCCCCTACAAACCAGTGCCTACGATATTGGCTGGAAATCACTAGCGGTCAATATCAGTGACCTGGCAGCGATGGCAGCCACCCCACGCTTCGCTCAACTGGCTCTTACACTTCCAAATGCCGATACCGAATGGTTAAAAGAATTTCTGGCAGGTTGGCAGGCGCTGGCAAGTCAATATAATATTGGCTTGATCGGTGGCGATACCACCCGGGGGCCCTTGAGTATTACGGTTCAGGCCATGGGAGAAATTCCACGGGGACAGGCGGCGCTGCGGCGCGGGCGTGCACAAATAGGTGATGTACTGGTTGTTAGTGGCGATCTTGGTGGTGCAGCGCTGGCTCTACAACAGTTGCAGGCTGGTGAAACGGTGGATTCCGGGCTTGCGCTTGAACTAAACCGGCCACAACCCAGAGTCGCGCTTGGTTCTGCGCTGCGCGGCTTGGCGACATCTGCGATAGATCTATCCGACGGTTTAGCTATTGATTTGCCTCGTTTAATGGCAGGCAGCGGCCTAGGTGCTAAAATCCACTTGCAGCAATTACCCCTAAAACCTACGCTGGCCGCGCTGGGTAAGTCACAGCGTTATTCGCTGGCGGTAAGCGGTGGTGACGATTATGAGTTACTCTTTAGTCTACCAGCAGAACTACAATCCCGGTTGGCGGAAATTTCCAGCGCTGCCAATGTTAGCCTTACGGTAATTGGTGAAGTACAGGCAAATCCGGCCGTTGAGTTGTTGACCACTGATGGTAGTCTGTTCACGCCAAACTTTACCGCTTATGAGCATTTTAATGAAAACCGCTGAACCCTCCAGAGAGAAATTACGCCAAGTGGCACTGACTTCAGCCGTGGGTTTTTTAGCCTTCGGTTTTGGTAGTGGTCTGGCCCCGAAAGCTCCGGGAACATTCGGCACACTTGCCGCGCTACCATTTGTACCGCTGCTGTTAATGCTGCCAGTGGTCTGGCAGTTTGTTGCTGTGGCAGCGGCTTTAATTGCGGGTATCTGGATATGCGAAGTTGCTTCACAACGATTAGGCGCGCATGATCACGGCGGTATAGTTTGGGATGAAATTGCCGCTTACTGGCTATGTGTGTTATTTATTCCTTACCAATGGCCCTGGTTACTGGCGGCATTTATTATCTTCAGGTTTTTCGATATCATTAAACCTTGGCCGATAGGCTGGGCCGATAAAAAGGTATCCGGTGGTTTCGGCATCATGCTGGATGATATTCTGGCGGCGGTCTGGACGATCGCTATTTTGCGCTTGTGGCTATACTGGTTTAGTTAACAGCTGCTTAAAAGTGTTGTGTTGGCGTAGCGTAATGAGATCCCTGCTCATTTGACTGGGAAGACTGTTTATTATTTGATTTCTCCTGACCTAGGTCACTCATCCGACTTATATAGATGCCAAAATAGAAAAACCCGAGTATTATGGCAATATGAACTGAACCCAATAGAGGTCGTTAATGCAATCACTTACAGAAATACTATTTACCAGCTGGATCGGAATTTTCGTTATTGTCGGCAGTGTGTTTATGTTTGGCATGGGCTTTTGGTTTCGCTACTGGATTAAAAATAATATCGCCAGAGAAGAAGCCGAGATAGCGCGTAAAAATGAAGCCGAGCAGAACTAAGCCTCAAAAAATTCACCCTCAAAAAACCAGGCGCCTACTGCTTAAACGCTAAGTTTGACCCACCAGGAGTTGCCAAGCTTGCTGTGAAATTGCTTCCATGGGGTGCCTGTCCACAATATCCTCTCAACGTAACCTTCCACAACGGGAAACTACTAATTTTCTCAATATGGGAAGTTATAAATAGATTGATTATTGAATAGAGGAGCATTCCGAGCTAAGGCTACCGACATCCCCAAGTAATAAACCATCACCAGCGCAAGAGTAAGCACTGTCCAGTTTAATGGTAGTTGGCCAAGATGCAGCTGGCCAAGAAATGGCATAACCTATAGAAAGGTTACCACAGTTCAGAAAATCACTGGTACACAGGCCTAGTGGATTAGTTTTGATGGCTGGCGGTGTATTGATTCGGCAGTGCTTGGGTTTTGCTCATAATAGTGCTACCTTGTTTTAAATAAACCACAAATTCTATACAGAATAAACCAGGCTAATAAATAATTCATCACCGTGAATATAGCGACTAGCACCCATAGCTTTGTAGGTGCTCCCGCATACATAGCCCCAGTAGGAATCAGCATCACAATTTCACCATGTCCGGGAATATATAATGGCATTATTAATGCCACCATTAACGCCAATATTATTTTATAAGGTTTCCTAGGTATGTTTGATTTGGCTAATGCCAAGATAGCAGCTAAAGCTATGAATAGAAATATTAGAAAAAGGTAGTTGACTTCGATTCTCATTTTTCAGTTTATTTCACTATTGCTCTTAATCTATATCAATTATAACTGACCACAGAGTGCCTATGCTATAGGGGGGTGCCTGCCTGCGATCCCTTGCTCAGTATAAATCAATCACTTCTTAAACGCTGCCAAGCTAACTGATATTTCTCGGTAGTTGCCTGGATGATAGCTGCGGGAATCCTGGGGCCGGGGCTGGTTTTGTCCCAGTCTAGGGATTCTAGGTAGTCACGAATATATTGTTTATCATAACTGGGCGGCGAGATACCGGGTTGGTAGTGTTCTTGTGGCCAGAAACGCGATGAGTCCGGGCTTAACATTTCATCAATGATGCGTAATTTGCCTTTGCTATCCAGACCAAATTCAAATTTGGTATCGGCAATAATAATTCCTCGCTCTAGCGCATAGGCGGATGCCTGTGCGTAAATCTCCAAGCTGGCAGTACGGATATTTTCAGCCAGGTCTTTGCCGATTGTTTGTTGCATTGTGGAGAAGTCAATATTGATGTCATGATCGCCAACGGCAGCTTTAGTTGAGGGGGTGAAGATTGGTTGCGGTAGCTGCTCTGCCAGTTGCAGGCCTGGTTTTAGATGAATGCCGGAAATTGACCCGGTTGCTTGGTAGTCTTTCCAGCCGGAGCCAATAATATAACCACGGACAATTGCCTCGACTGGCAGGGGCTTCATCCGCCGAACTATTACTGCTCGATACTGAAGTTTGCGGGCTAGATCTGCATCACCAAGAATCTCAGCCAGGTCGCCATCAAGACAATGATTAGGCATAAGTGCGGTTGTATGGGCAAACCAGAAATTCGATATTTGGGTGAGTATTTCACCTTTGCCAGGTATGGGCTCAGGTAGAACCACATCGAAAGCAGACAGGCGGTCACTGGCTATAATCAGCAGGCGTTCAGCATCAATTTCGAAAACATCGCGAACTTTACCCTGATAGAGTAGGGGTAGGCTGCTTATCCACTCGGTTTTGTATGCGCTTTTTCCCACAGCAAGCTCCAAATGTAGGCCAGGGCTTTATGCCCAAGGGTGGTGGTAATAATTTTCCGCTAAGGATAAATAATCAAGTTTATCCACAGCCATTTATTATAGAATAAGCGCTCAATGAAGTGTGTGAAAAACATCAACCGGAGAGCTGGTTTTGTTCAATAGCGGACACTGGATCGGAAAAATCATCGGTTTTGCTATTGGCATGGCCAAAGGCGGCCTGCCGGGCGCGATTTTTGGTGCCTTTCTGGGGCACTTATTTGACTCTTGGCGTGCCGGAAACAGTCAAGCAAGGGGAATACAGGCTGCATTTTTCACCAATCTGTTTGCCACCCTCGGGCATTTGGCTAAGGCTGACGGCCATGTGTCGCAAGCCGAAATCAATCAGATAGATCAGTTGATGCAACGCATGAGCCTGAGCGGGGAAGATCGCAATGAGGCCATTCGCCAGTTTAATCGGGGTAAGGAGGCGGACTATAGCTTTGCCCGCGAAATTCGCAATTTCGCCCGCTTAACCGTGGTTCGACCTGATTTGCGTCATATGTTTTTTGAAATTCTGGTGCAGGCAGCGGCAGCTGATGGTCGTTTGGCGCCTGCGGAAGTACAGATTTTACGGGTGGTGATTAAAGAATTACGCTTGCCGGTGCAGTTGCTGGATGAATTATTGGCTTGGTTTCGCAGCGGTCGTCAGGGTGCCGGGCCGAATTATCAAGCCGGAAGAAATAGTAGTTCAAGCCCGGATCAGGACTATGCCTTACTGGGTATAAGCAACAAGGCAAGTGATAGTGAAGTCAAACGGGCGTATCGCAAATTGATGAGCAAATATCACCCAGATAAACTCATTCATCAGGGCCTACCCGAGTCGGCGATGGAAATAGCGCGTGAAAAAACCCGTACCATCAATACCGCCTACGACCGCATAAAAGCCCGTCGGGGTTTCAAATAAGACCAGCTTCATCGACTAAATCATCAACTAACTCATATCGCCACCGCAGTCACCACATAACGTAAGGGTCCACCGGTCTGCAGCGTATCAAATGGATAACAGGTGGTGAGAATCAGGCGCTGATCATCGGCGCTTAGTTCAAGCTGGCTGAGGTTTGAATCAATGATTTCCAGCGACACTACTTTGTAAGTAAAGTTTTCTTTGCTGGTAGTCAGCAGCAGTTGATCACCAGTATGTAAATCCTGCAAAAAACGAAAGTGGCTGTCACGGTGAGCGGAAATAACGGTATCCGATTTTCCAGGTAGCCCGGCACTAACTAGCCCCGGGGCCCAGGCCAGATTATTTCCTTGCTGGCCGTTGACGACGAGTTGTGAGATATCCAGACCAGGAACTTCTAGTTGGGCAATGGGCTGAATATCTGCGCCCGGCCAAGGGCTACCCGGTATGTTGCCAGCCTGTATTTGTTGCCAGTTCCTTTCCAGCAGGTGCTGGCCTAGTTGGGCTTTAGCGGGCATCCAGGCTGCCTGAAGAATAAACATTAAGCCACCCAAGCCCAAGGCTATACGGATAGGTAAATTAATCATTTTTACCGACCCCGCTACGCCAGAACATTCCGGCAGAAACCAGCAGGGCGATCACACCTAATAACAACTGAAGCTGCCAACCCAGCGACCCCTGAGCCAGTTGCAGTTGCATGGTTTTTGGCTGTAATGAAGCCACTTCACTACGGGATAAATTCTCCGCAGCACTTCTCGCAGGTTCTGGGTCTACAGCAACCAATGCGGTAAACCGGCTCAGCAGGCCATATTGCAAGGCTACATCGAGGATTTGCTCGCGCACCTCGTTGAAGGGCAGACCCAGCAATTGATTATCATTGATAGTTTCTATTTTTTTACGCGCCCATAGGCGAGCAATATCTGCATTCGCGTGCTGCTTGGGTAAAGGTTGGGTGTACTCCCAACCCTGGCCATTTAATTGCCCGCAAACAGTGACCTCGGTTATCGGGCTATTAAGACGGGCGGTTACAAACAGGCTATCGCCGGCATATAAGTCCGGAATGACAGCGGGATAGCTTTCCGCATGCTGGCCCCAGTCGATGCAGACATCTTCCAGTGCCGGTTTAGAAATTCGTTGCCATAGCAGCACCATGCGTTCTGTGATTTCTTCCAGTTTGCCGATATGGGTATAGCTGCCACGGCCGACTTCTGCGGCTTTACGCATAAACCAGCTATTGGGCGCGGCACCGATGGCTACTGTAAACAGCCGGGTATCCTCCAGTTGCTCATGTAGATATTGATAAATTTCAGATTCGTTGCCAACGGCCCCATCAGTGATAAAAATAATTTGTTGTAGGTAATGATCCGTACTGACATTGCTTAATGCCAGTTCGAGAGCAGGCTGTATATTGGTTCCGCCATCGGCATCTAATTGTGAAACTTCGGTACGGGCGCTTGCCAGATTGCTCTGAGTAGCGGTTTGAGGCTCTGTGAATAAGCTTTTCGCATCACTACTAAAGCGGATAATGTTAAAGCGGTCTTCGGCGCGCAACTGATCCAGCCCGACAGTCAGCGCCTGACGCGCCTGATGCATAGGTACACCTGCCATGGAGCCGGATGTATCAATAATAAAGATGACCTCGCGTGGTCTTTCATCCAGAAAATCAGTAGCGGGTGGAACCAGCTGTAACTGGGCATAAAAACCATTATCATCTTCCCAGGTCAGTACCGAAGCAAGTGGTTCATCTTGTGGCTGCAAGCGCCAAACCAGTTCGAAATCTCTGTCGGCATATTGTAGATGCCCAGACTGGGAGTCATTTTCGAGGATAATGAAATACCCCTGCCGGGTTTCATGCACATTAATGGCGTGGTAGCTGCTGTTCAGTTCGGCGAGTTCAAAATCAGTCATCAAATCTATACTTACCTTTAGCTCTTGCCCGGGCGCATCGTTATTATTGGCGGCAGCATGGGGGCTTGATATGTTTTCACCTGACACTGATGTATTGGGGTTATAGCTAGGCGTGAAGGTCATCGGCAGGCGTAAACGAAATTGACCGTCTGCCAGAAGCACTGGTTGTAAGAACCCAATTTTTACCTTAATTACTTCACCCGGGCCAATATTGGCAAGTTTAGTATGGAATTGATGATCTTTTTCCTGGCGCACCAAACTGGTGGTTTGACCGTTTTGTTTCGCTTGCTGGTAAATTTTTTCAGCCAGTTGTTTCTCCTGAATTTCACCGACCAATACACGCCCGCCGACTTCAATTTTTAACTGATCAACTGCCGCCTCATCAGGTAACGGAAAGCGATAACTGGCTTCAACCCACTGATCACTTTGGTTGTGGAAGCTTTGCAGGACTTCAACCCGCGCTTGCGAACCGATAACCTCGATCTCAATGCTGGTGCTTAGGGCCACAGCATCGACCAGTTGGTCACCTTCTGAAAACTGCATGCCCCAGGCTTCATCCGCTTTAGCAGTGGTGCTAGCCAACAGCAGAAGGGAAAGCAGGATCGCAGCCAGCACTAGCAGGTATTTGTCCTGCCAACGCAAGCGCGGCCTGATCTTAATCCGGATGCTTTTTTTGCGCAGCTCCCCCGCCAGTTCCGGATCGTGGCGATTCAATAGTTGGGTGAGTCGTCGGTTTAAGATTTCTGGGGTGTTAAGGTAGTGGTGCATAGCGTTTCCCTGGGTGGTGATGAATGTTGCAACTATTAAACGCTCGGTAGCTGCTGCGTTAATGTTAAATAGTGACCAAGCTGGCGGGAATTCTGGCAAAGTTATGACAAGCGTCACAATCACTGATAGTCAGTAGCTAATGGTCGTAAAATAGACCCATCAAAAACAGTAACTAGGAGAACCCAGTGCAGCGACACATAGCGATAATTGAAGATGAGGCCGCCATCCGCAATAACTATATGGATGCTTTAAGCCGCTATGGGTATCGGGTCAGTGGCTATGCCGATCGGACTTCAGCGATGGAGGCCTTTCGCCGGCACCTGCCCGAATTAGTAATTATTGATGTGGGTCTGGGCGATGAGGTAGAAGGTGGTTTTGAGCTTTGCCGCGAACTCCGGGCGCTTTCAAGAACATTACCGATTATTTTCTTAACGGCCCGTGATTCCGACCTCGATGTAATCTCTGGTTTGCGTCTTGGTGCAGATGATTATCTGTCCAAAGAAATCAGCATGAATCACATCATTGCCCGGGTAGTAGCTTTGCTGCGACGGGTTGAGGCTTTATCAAGTGGTGCTGAGGAAACTGAATTATTGCGCGGGGACTTACGCTTGCGCCCGGCGCGTATGGAAGCAGCCTGGCGGTCGACCGTTGTACCCTTAACCGTCACCGAATATTGGCTGATACATTCCTTAGCCCGCTATCCCGGGCATGTGCGCTCGCGCGAGCAATTAATGGATGATGCTAATGTATTTGTCGATGCACAGACCATTACCAGTCATATCAAACGGATTCGGCGTAAATTCCAGACCATTGATGCCGACTTCGCACAAATGGAAACAGTCTACGGCGCCGGCTATCGTTGGCTTCCGGTATAGGTTGTCAGGGAAAAGAAAAGCATTTCTCGCAAAGAGCGCAAAGAACGCAGAGAAAAGAAAGATATTCTTTGCGCTCTTTGCGCCTCTGCGAGATTACAGGTTTTTTTAACGGCTAATTCAGGATAAATTCAGGATAAATTCAGGACAGTCACCAAATAAGGCTAAGGCTGATTCAGGACAGGCTAGGCTGGCTTACCTGAATCCATTTTCTACGGTGTTCATAGCAGCGATTGGTTATTGGATCGCTGCCACACAAAAAGGCGCGACGTACACATCGACTGACGATGTGATAGTAGGGTGTTTCCTCTATAGATATAAGTTATTTTCTTGGCAATGCCATAATTTTTACCCCTCAGTATGAATGTTGAACTATTGGGGTAAAGAAATCATCGGCTCAATGCTGAAGCTGGTGTAGGATATTCTCTATGTGGTGTCTGTCCTGAATGGCACTAAGATAAGGGGTCTTATCATGTGACCTATCAACGATTTAAGCCTTATTCAAAGCCAAATTAGAAGGTGTTGATTCAATGCAAGAATGGCTTAACTTAGCGCCATTCGTGTCTGTCCTGAATGTTTTGTTCAAAGCCAAATTAGAAGGTGTTGATTCAACGCAAGAATGGCTTAACTTAGTGCCATTCGTGTCTGTCCTGAATGTTTTGAATGTTTTCTGAATGTTTTTCCTGAATGTTCTGCAATGGTTCAAATATAACCTGCGTTGTACCGTTGCGCCAGGGTGAGTAAGCTTGGGATGACCTAAATACAACCAAACTCGCCTCATGTGTCAATTTGATTGGAATCGAATATGACTGAATTGAAAAATGGTGCCCCACAGGGGACATAGATGGGCACTAGTAAGAAACAATAGAGTTAAAATAGCAACCTATTGATTGTTAATAAGAAAACCAAGGCCTCATGAAACAGACCGCAAATACGCGTGCTGTAAATCGCTCATAATCGCTCCCAGCCGTGCCTAGGCTACAAATTGCAAGCGCGGTGAGTCAGTCCTGCGAGAACTGCTTTAGGCGGTCTCTACAGAGGGTTAGCATTTGCTCAGCCTTGGCAATGCTGACATCGCCAAACTGAAGTTCGCTTGGCAACGAAACTGCATTTAGCCCTTTTTCGAAACCTGCCAGCAGCGCGTCCATGGCTTCACCGGTAGCCGAGGCATTGATGCCACTGGTGGCGGCGAGCTTCAGGAAATCGGCGCGTTTTAGTCGATCATCTTTCCCAGCCAGCTTAAGGGCCATATGATCATTTTGGAGTTGTGGGAAGACCCTGGTTGTCACAGCGTCATAGAGAGGAGCAATTCTAACACTGTCAAAGCTGGCGTCACCAGGCTCAGCAATTTTTAGGAGCGCCATGTTTTTTAGATGCATATCTCCGTCAGCTATCAGCCATGCAAAGAGAGCGCGCCGTAAAATTGTCAGAAGGTCCTTTTCGGGGGCCGTCGACAAGGGTCTCAAAGCCCGCATGATTC
>JAKITK010000107.1 GCA_021648125.1 Lysobacterales bacterium | reverse complement strand
CTAGCGGTTCAGATTTCACGGACTGCCCTGCTGGCGTACCTGCAGCCAATCGCCTCACTGATTCACCACCACAGAATTTACAAACCAACCTTAGTCACAGCAGAATTCTATATCAACGCGGGTCTGCTGGGATGTATTCACCGATGTGTATTGGATATGATGAAAGTGATATTCGCATTGATGCATACGGGACGGGAAGTGATCCATTGATTGAAGAAGTGGTGATGGGTACGGCCCAAGGGTGTAATGACCAAATACCAAGCAATGCCCAAGTCAGTGGCTATGATGTGCTTAGTAAAAACGCAAGTGGTCATGTCATCAGTGGCTGGGCATTTGGAAATGGCGCGGCTAACTTAAGACTACGTAATTTGACCCTGGGTATGAGCGCTACATTATTGACCTTGCATAATTTGGATTTAGACTGGTCTGCTGGAGGCCCATTTAGTGTGCCTAGAAATGGCTATGTAAGCTTGAATACCAATGGCAGGGATTGTTATAACAATAATGGGCTTGATTGTGACTTGGTACCTTACCCTTATGGTATCTTTTTGTCCGAGGTTCGCAGTGTTGGTGATGTTGATAATATGGGAGCTGTCGGTCACATACCTGATTTAAATATTGGTTGTTTCAATGACTGTGGGATGGTTAATTCAGCCATCATAGGATCGTATGGCAAGGCTGCATTCGAACATAATTTACGTGTGATGGGTGCCTGGGGTTTGGTGGTTAGTAATTCGCATTTTGCTGGTGACCATGCTGGTGACCGTGGCCGAAAAAGTAAAATCACATTGCGGCAGATTCGATCCGATACGATAGCTAGTCAAGTGGTTAACCCAGAAAACTTCATATCAGGAAATCATGTAGGTGATGGACCGGGTTGGCAGCGCAACAGTGATACAGCCCAACATTTTTACCCACATTACAATTTTCTGGTTGATAATATGTTAGGTGATACCATCAATACGGTCACAGAAGATGCAGGGTGGCTTGATCTTCGCCCTGGGCATCAATATAGCAGTGCTTTTGGAACGGAATTTTTACTCTGGCCAGGTGCGGATTTTAATGCAGGGCAAATGTTTTTGGGTGGTCGCAATATCACCACGCATAATACTACTTTTAATGGTACAAATATCACTTGTCGTTTTAACTCCCGCGCTTGGCCTGAACCCAGTTATCAGTTTAATGAAAGCCTGATATTTTCAGATGCGTCTAATAGCCAATGTAATGGTGTAACTCGTAATTTGCCCACGCCTTTGCAACCAGGTGTGTATGAGAGTGACTCGATATTCTCAAATGGCTTTGAGTCACTTTGAATGAGTTTTATGAGTCAATAGGCTTCTTTATTGATCCCTTTTCTATGTCCCTACCCTTCTTTACACTGCATAATGGTAGGGAAATTACTCAAGACTAACAGACCCGCTTGGTGAATTAATTATGGCCACAAAGACAATACTAATCCCCTTGCCAGACTATGGCTTTGACCCAACTGAAGCTGCAATACCCTGGAAGTTACTTTCAGAGCATAAGCATACAGTTCAGTTTGCCACCCCAGATGGCAAGCCGGCACAAGCAGATGAGTTAATGCTAACTGGCCAGAGACTGGGTATCTGGAAGCCAGTCCTTAGAGCCAGGCAGGATGCCATAGACGCATATTCACAGATGCTAAAAAGCGAGACTTTCTGCAATCCCTGTAAATATTCAGATGCTCAGGAAAATAATTACTCGGCAATTTTGTTACCAGGTGGTCACGACAAGAGAATCAAAGTCTACCTAGAATCAGAAATTTTACAGAAGCTGGTGGCTAATTTCTTTAGTGCCGGAAAGCCAGTTGCTGCAGTCTGTCACGGGGTTGTGTTAGCTGCACGCAGTATTCAGCCGAACAACGGAAATTCTGTGCTGCACGGTTATAAAACCACCGCCTTGTTAAAGTCTCAAGAAATGCTAGCTTACAATCTAACCAGGCTATGGCTGCAAGATTATTACCTGACCTATCCGGAAATAACCGTAGAAGATGAAGTCCGCTCAGTGTTAGCCAGCAATCAGGATTTTCAAACCGGGCCAAAGCCAGTATTAAAAGATAGCCCTGGTAGTTTAAACAGGGGCTTTGCGCTGCGGGATAGAAACTACCTCTCCGCGCGCTGGCCCGGTGATATCTATAACTTCTCATTTGAATTCTTAAGATTACTTGATGACCACGGCACACACTAAGAAACCTACCTTATAGCTTTAATGCTACCTATACCCTGGCCCTAGCTTTGGTGATAAAGCGCTGGAGCATGTTTCGCTTTGGATTGGCTGAGGGTTATGGCTCTTTTCAAAGTGGTTTATTTGGGTTTAAGCGTACACTGTTTCCTCTGTATAAGGTTCAACAGGAGGAAATCTTTTTCTGCGATTGAAAGTGCTGACAACTATATTGCCGAGATTTCAATCGGATTAGCTGGGCGAGCAAATAGGCCGTTCCAAGTTTGCTTTTGTTATCCAGTGCCTGTCCGCCGTCGATGCGCAAGCTAAAATTTACCACCGGTAATTCATTTTGCTCAATTCCCAAAACCCGCATGCCATTAGCACTAGTGTTTGTCCATACCGATGGCGCGCGTAAACCGGGTAAGTCTGACAAAGGCGGTTCGCTGCGGTTATTTTTGGTAACTGTTTTGATATATTCAATGGCATCGTTTTCAACAAACTGAACTTCCGCATCCTGTTTGATTTGCTCTTCAATTACATCGGTTTTGTTAGATCCGCTCAATACTACCTGTTTGCTCGCTTTCTATCACGGCCGGGTTGTTGTTGATGACCGGCCCACTACAGCTAAAAATAAGGCTCTTCCCCTGATCGAGTGGGTAGGCAAAATAAATCACCGCGAAGCGGCTCCGTCCTTGACAGGCGGAATACACGCCAAAAGATGGTCGGCATAAGGGATTGGGGTCTCTTATGGATACTGGAAA
>JAKITK010000057.1 GCA_021648125.1 Lysobacterales bacterium | reverse complement strand
GTATGTGTTTACCGAGTTACCGAAAGCAGAAACAGTGGAAGCCATCGAGGCATTGCTACCAGGCAATATCAGCATGGATCAGATCCGGGGCGGTTGAGCAAGGGCGGTGTTTATTAACCGCTTACGAACTTTCACTCTATAAGAAGCGACACCAATACCAAAACAGCATTGTAGGTAGCATGAAGAACAATAGGTGACCAGAGGGTTTTATTTTTTATATACACCCAACACAAAGTCATTGAGAGAACAAAGTATAGCCCAGAGGCAAACAATTGCCAGACTAAAGCCTCATAAATAAAACCATGAAATGCCGCAAACGCAATAGATATCAAAATTGAGCCAAGAATTTGTTTCTCTCGTTCAATAAAGAACCTCAACGCAACTCCACGAAACAAGAGTTCTTCTACCAGCGGTGCCAATACGACCACGAGAAAAGTCAAGCTTATGGGCCCTAGAAGATCAAAAATCATGGTCATACCTTCTGGTGTTTGCCAGGGAAACAGCGCACTTAACAAACTACTAAGAAAGATAACCATGAATGCGAAGGCAACTGCTATTAAAGCCGGATAGAGCAGTTTTTTCTGAGGCTGAGAGCGAGGAAAAGCAAATGTTTCGCGGAGTAAATTTTGGCGCCATAAGGCAAACATTGCGGCTAATGCGGCTATAATTTTAGTGATATAGCTTACGGTTACAAGAAACACATCGAATGAAATCAGAAATTTACTTTTATCCGCGAACCCTGTAAAAAAACCTTCAGGCCTTAGTACATCTGATACTCTAGCTATTAAATCATCATCAAAATTATAAATATCAAAAAAGTAACCGATAGGCGTGACTATATACCCTCCTAAGGTCTGTACTCCTTGGTGACATTCCAAGCTTTGAGTTTCCACACAAGGGCTAGTTAAATTACATGATTCTGATTCCTTGAGTGCCAAGCGAATATCCTTTAGTAATTTTGTATGAGTCTGATTATCCTTACACTGTGTATTGTATAGAGGGAAGCTTGTCGTTTTATCGAAAAGAGGAATACCTAAGGCAACAATCAAGAAAGACACAAAAACTACCGCATAAGCCGTTGCGTAATTAAGGAAAAATGTTTTTATTCGTAAAGATCGTAAAGATGACATATGTTTATCTCAAGTTCTTCGGCGTGAAGCGCTTCGGGTATTAGCATATTGTTATCGATAAAACATATTGCACAACAACATAAAAAATAATGCATGGGCTAACAGGTGATTCAAATGGTCTGGCCATGCCTCCCTCAAGTTTCTCGGTTGAAAGCAACCGAGAAAATGTGACTCTTTGGTTAAAACTATATTTCTAACTAAGGGCCTGGTGGTGTAGTTCTTGGTGGCGGTGGAGGCATGCATATACATGTGAAACCCAATCCGCATGTACCATCACTAAACGCTTGTATACCACCAGACCTTCTACAACCCCGTTGGCACCGACTGAAAGCCAACTCTGAGTTAATCATACACATAGCAGCAGAATAAAGAGCCCCACCAACCCAAACAGCAGGTGGTATAAGTACTATAACTTCTGGCGAGGTCTCACCACCTTTTGATTTAGCTTGAAGTGTTTGCTCTCTTGGTATATAACGACCTGGAGGAACAATATCAGCCTGATCGATAGGCATGACAAAGGTGGTTTGTTTCCCATCGGCAATGTTAGTTATTGTATTCCTAAGCATGCCATTTCCAAGATCAGTGGCAATGACATTAGCGAACACATGTTGCCCGAATGCGGTGTTCTTTGATAGTTGAAACCTGATAGAGCCATTATCGTCCTGCATAACATTTACAGGCTTGATATCAGTATAAAAAGGGCTTGCTTCTGGGATCGAATCAAAGCGCAATATTGGGACATCTAGTACCGCGTTAGTTTCCCAGCCTTCAATTGAAATACGATCTTCAAAAGATTTATCATCTGCAAAGCTCAACCCAGCCAACAAAACCATTGCTGTTGTCAAAATTAAGCGTGCTAGTGATCGAAACCTAGGCGTGTTGCGTGTTGCGTGTTGCGTGTTGCGTGTTGCGTGTTGCGTGTTGCGTGTTGCGTGTTGCATGTTGCATTTAAGTGTACTCCTGTTTAACATTAAATATTCCATCAATGGAGCGAACTGACTCCCCTCAGATCCGATCGATTAATGCTGATGCTCATCTGTGTTTGCATGAACTAATAAGAAATTAACACAATCTTGCAATTATGGTCAAGTAGGAATTTTACCCTAATTCACATACATAATTTTGCTGCCCTATGATGTGGTCCAATAGCCAACAGGCTGTACAACCCAATTACTATAAAACCGAACAAAGTCAACTTGCTAATAACGAGTAATTTTACCAATTGACAAGCAAGCCGGGGTTCTACACCATAGCAGGGTAGATAAAAGAGGACAGCATGGTTAAAAACAGCCTGGAAAATATCAGCATTCTAATTGCCGATGATAATGAAATCAATCGGCGTTTTGTAGTGCACGCCCTGCACAGCCATGGCCCGGAAATCATCGAGGCTGAAAATGGTGCAGAAGCCATTCTGCTCGCGAATGAATTTCAGCCCGATATTATCCTCATGGATATTCATATGCCGGAAATAAACGGCCTTGAGGCACTGCATAAAATTCATGAATGGGGGAGTAAAAACAACTACCGACCACAGGCAATCGCATTAACAGCAGATGCCCGCGAAGAAGAACGCGAACGCTTACTCGCCAGTGGTTTTGATGACTGGCTGAGCAAGCCGGTCAGCGGCCGCAATCTGGTAGCGGCAATCAATAACCTGCTGACCAGTATGGACCCCAGTATTTGGGACCGCATGGCTACCGGGACCGGCTACTACAAAGGGCTGGATGACGAACAGGCATTAAGTGCCGCACATGGTAGCTCGGATCTAGTGAAAACACTGCGGGGAATTTTTGTTCGCGAACTGGCCGGCATTCCGAAACAACTGGATCCGCTGATGATGGCTGGGCAATATGACGAAGTTGCCGAGCACATTCACAAGCTGATCGCTTCAGCCGGCTATTGCGGTGCGCCGAGGTTAGCAGAAATTTCCCGGCAGTTTCATTCGGCACTGCGTGAACGAGATCGCCACGGAATTGCATCTGGTTATGCGCGCTTTATTCAGGGTGCAGCTATGGTTTATAACGAACTGCTTGAGGTAACCTAAGCTAATCCGGGCTAAGACAGAACAATTTATGCCAGTACCAGACGCTTCATTTCAATAATTGCCTGTTTCAGGCCTACAAATACCGCGCGGGCAACGATAGCATGCCCAATATTGAGTTCGATAATTTCATCAATAGCAACAATAGCCTGTACATTCTGGTAATGCAGGCCGTGACCGGCGTTGATTTGCAAGCCTAAATCTCGGCCGAAACCAGTTGCATGCTGTATACGCTTTAATTGTAGTTTTTGCTGCTCGCCATTGCACTCAGCGTAAGTGCCTGTGTGTAATTCCACCACCGGCGCACCAATATCGGCAGCGGCTTGCAACTGCTCCTCATCCGGGTCGATGAATATAGAAACCCGGCTGCCGGCTGCACCCATGCGGGCGACAGCTGCTGCCACCTCGGTTTGGTGGGTACAAACATCCAGCCCACCTTCGGTGGTCAATTCTTCACGCTTTTCTGGCACCAGACAGACATCTGCCGGGGCTACCGCCTCCGCAATAGCGATCATTTCCGGGGTAACTGCAAGTTCGAGGTTCATTCTTGTTTGCAAGGTTTTGCTTAATGCATAAATATCTGCATCTTGAATATGCCTTCGATCTTCACGCAGGTGTACCGTTATCGCATCCGCGCCGGCAGCCTCAGCTACTCTAGCCGCTTCAATAATATCTGGGTAGTGTGTACCGCGCGCTTGGCGTAGCGTAGCTACATGGTCGATATTTACGCCTAGCAATTTAATCTGAGTTGTTGTTTTTTCTGAATCTTTTTGCATTTGAATTATTTACTCGGTAATATTTTTGAGTTGATTATAGTAATTTGCGTAACATTTTTTGGCTAGCAAGCTCGCGTCCACCGAGTTGTAACTTTAGCGCCGTTTGCAGCAATCGCCGCATCTGAGCTAAGCACTTGGGGTTGGTGTAATCATTGTCTGCTAGCGCCAGTAACAATTCACCGGAAAACACTTCTCTACCGGTAGTCGTCTGGCAGCGTGAGGGCCCGGAATGAGGATCAAAAGTATAGAAACTGGCAGCATCAACGGCACTACCCTCGTATTTACCGCCAGCCGCTTCGCTCAATAATGGCAAGGCAAACCCTAATGATTCTAATAATTGTTTTTCAAAGCGCCTGAGGGCAAGCCGTGGATCTGATAAAGCGGATAACTCATGAATTGCCCGGCCATAGGCCTGATATAGGTTCTCATCCGGGTCTTCGCTGCGGCTTAGCCGAATTAACAGCTCATTCAGGTAAAGCCCACAGTAGAGCGTCTTGCCGCTCAGCTCTGGCCAACCGATATCAATGTCAAGACCCGTTAATGTGCCTAATGAACCGCGCTTAGACCAGCTGAAATCAAGTTGGCGAAACGGTTGCATTACCCCACGCCAACGGGATTTTCCGGATCTGGCACCTCTAGCAACCAAGCCAATGCGCCCGTAATCCCGACTGTAAACATCGATGATGCTACTCGACTCACGGAATGACCGACTGTGCAGAATAAAGCCTGGTGTCTCGCTAACTCGCATTCAATTTGAATTATATTTCATTGTATAACATATGGTTAAAGTATTATTTTAATGTGATATATGATATCAATCAAAACCGAATCTATTCAGGGCTGCCTCGTCATCTGACCAACCACGGGAAACTTTTACCCATAATTTAAGGAATATTTTTTGCTCGAATAATGTTTGCATTCCCAGTCGTGCGCCGGTTCCAACCTGTTTTAATACCGCACCTTTTTTGCCGATTACGATTTGTTTCTGACTGTCGCGCTCCACCCAGATGGTCGCCGAGATACGAGTAATTTCAGGACTGTATTCAAATGCATCAATGGATACCGTTATTGCGTATGGCAACTCTTGGTGCAGCCGTAGGGTTAATTGTTCGCGAATTAACTCTGCGGCCAAAAATCGTTGACTACGATTAGTGATTTGATCAGCATCATAAAACGGCCGTGAAAAAGGCAGCCTATCCTCCATATCCTGCTGAAAGGCACCTACCCCCTTACCCTTGAGCGCTGAAATCATATAGATTTTATCAAAGGGTTGGTCTTTACTAATGTTTTCAACAAACGGCAGTAATTTACTTTTATCCGGCATCAGGTCAATTTTATTCACCACCAGCACCGTCGGTCGTTCAGCTTTGAGCACCGCTTTTAATGCATGTTCATCGGTTGGTGACCAACGCCCTGCTTCAACCAGAAACCCAACTACATCGATATCGCGCAAGGCAGCTCTGGCGACCCGGTTCATATAGCGATTGAGCGCCTTGCCGGCAGAATGGTGGATGCCGGGAGTATCAACATAGATGGTTTGCCCCTTATCACTGGTATGGATACCAATAATTTGCTGGCGCGTGGTTTGTGGCTTGGCTGTGACAATGGAAACCTTCTCACCGATGATTTTATTCATCAAAGTCGACTTGCCGACATTCGGCTTACCTACC
Source organism: Lysobacterales bacterium (assembly GCA_021648125.1). Classification (GTDB taxonomy): domain Bacteria; phylum Pseudomonadota; class Gammaproteobacteria; order Xanthomonadales; family SZUA-36; genus SZUA-51. The sequence goes on along the minus strand of JAKITK010000057.1, from coordinate 12,385 downwards.
AAGGCAATATAGCCGCAGCGAAATTCAGTTTCAGGACTGTTTTCTTCCAACATTTTAGGTCTCAATTAATAAATCAATTCGAATTAAATCAAACTTTTGATAAGTGGTTCAACATTTGTACCGCTGCGCTCTGCTGCGCTTTCCGACGGGAGGTCGCTGTTGCGGTAAAGCTGATATCGGCATCTACCAATCGGCATTCAACCGTAAACTCTCTGGCATGACTGGCGCCAGACTCCGATATAAGCTGATATTCAGGCACTTCACGACCGCGCGATTGCAGCCATTCCTGTAGACGGGATTTAGGGTCTTTAAGGGATTCTATATCGGGTAAATTAGCGATAGTTTCGCCGGTAAGCTCAGTAATCACTCGGACTACTTCTAAGTAGCCACCATCGAGATAAACCGCTGCAAACACCGCTTCCAGCGTATCACCCAAAATAGAACGGCGCCGGCGGGCACCGGAATTTTTAGCATCATTGCCAATCCGTAGGTGTGGCGATAAATCTAACTTGATGGCGATATCGGCAAGGGTTTCACCACGAACAACTGCAGACCTAAGGCGGGTTAAGGCGCCTTCTGAGAATTTCGGGTGTAACTGGAAGAGAATGTCAGCAACCACCATACCGACAATAGCATCCCCAAGGAATTCAAGGCGTTCGTTATTAACCGGCCCGTAGCTACGGTGCGTCAGTGCAAGTTGTAAGTGTTCGGGTTTGTTGAAACTATAGTTCAGCCCGGGTAGTTGGTTTATCAGCACCTAGCAACCTGCATACCCCAATCCCCAGATAGATGCGCGATATGGTGTGTATGATATTGGTTTCACAGTGAAATAAAAAATATGAGTCGCACCCATAGGTTCGACGGTTATTTTTTGTTTTGCTGTGGAATCAATAGCATGTGCAACATGCGGGTTTCTACCTGGGGATTGGGGTGTATATAACACTGGCGCTATTTCAGCCCTAGAATCACACTATCATCAAAATGGATAATAATGTCGACATTACCGACCATCTGTTTTTGCACACTATATTTAACCGTCAAAGTTCTGCCGTTTGCCCGGCTCACTTTGACATGACTGGCTTCCACGCCATCAACATAGCTGACATACAACCTGCGGAAAAACAAATCTTTAATTTTACCGGGAGTTGCGGTCTGAATACCCGGCTCTTTTTGCACACCCTTCATCGCTTGGATGACAGAATAATGGTCAATATAAACTGGGACAATTTTCATGCCCATAAAAGCCACAAATACGGTCAGTGACAAAACAATCAGAAACCCAATCAGGGTGATTCCCTGTTGTTTGCCATATTTAAGATAGGAACAAGACTGCAGTTTTTGTTGGTTTTTCATTTGCACTCCTCTATTTACCATGATATTTCCCCGTCATTTATTGACATCCCATATCTATCATAGCGTGTTTATTGAATTGCTTCACCTATGCGTGAACGATCAATGCAGGCATGCGAGTCAAAACTCATCCAAACATAGGTTGCCCGGCCCATCAGATTTTCTTCTGGAACAAAGCCCCAAGCGCGACTATCGAGGCTATTATCACGGTTGTCGCCCATCATAAAGTACATGCCTTCAGGTACTGTGAAGATTTGTTCTGAGGCATTTCCCCAGCCGTTACGGATCAAAATATCATGTTCAACACCGTCAAGGATTTCTTTGAACCTAACTTCACCCGCTCGCGGTGTGCCGCATTTGGTATCTGATTTCAGGTAGCGGCCAATCGCTTCAAGCGATGCCGGCTCACCATTAATGAAAAGGTGTTTATTGCGGTAGACAATTTTATCTCCGGGTAAACCTATCACCCGTTTAATATAATTTATCGAAGGATCGGGCGGATAGCGGAAAACTGCGACATCTCCTCGCTTAGGCTCACCGATGTCAAATATTTTAGTATTCAGTACGGGTAGACGCAGGCCATAAGCTGATTTATTAACCGCAATAAAGTCACCAATATGCAGTGTTGGTATCATCGAGCCTGTAGGGATTTTGAAAGGCTCAAAAATAAATGACCTTACAACCAACACCAGTAACAATACCGGGAACAAGGAAACCGACCATTCCACCAACATCGGTTCGGTATATTCAGTATTGGTCTGATCGGCTTTTTCTGTCCGTCGGCGCTTGAGAAACAGCTTATCCAATAGCCAGATGGTACCGGCCACTAGGGTAATAATCGTTAATATTTTGGCGAAATCAAAATTCATTTAAAATCCTGCTATTTTTTCTTGTTATCGGTACGCAACACTGCGAGGAATGCTTCCTGTGGAATTTGCACACTGCCCACTTGCTTCATGCGTTTTTTGCCTTTTTTCTGCTTTTCCAGCAATTTCCGTTTACGGGAAATATCACCACCATAACATTTAGCGGTTACATTTTTGCGTAAAGCTTTGACCGTGCTGCGAGCAATAATATGACCACCAATGGCAGCTTGTATAGCTATATCGAACATTTGCCGGGGAATAAGTTCACGCATACTGCTAACTAATTCCTTGCCTCGGCGTTGGGACAAATCTCGGTGCACAATTAATGAGAGCGCATCCACAATTTCTGCGTTTATCAATATATCCACACGCACAAAGGGGCCGGCCTCAAAGCGCAGAAAATGGTAGTCAAAGGATGCATAGCCCCTAGAGACCGACTTAAGCCGGTCGAAAAAGTCTAGCACCACCTCAGACATTGGTAGCTCATAGTGTATAGACACCTGGCTACCGAGAAACTGCATATTTATTTGCCGCCCTCGTTTTTCTTCACATAAACCAATGACTGAGCCGACATAATCCTGCGGAACAAGGATATCTGCACGGATAATGGGTTCTCTAATCTCATCAATTTTATTGATTGCAGGAAGCTGTGCCGGGCTTTCCAGGTGCATAATCTCACCGGTTGTTTGCAGCACTTCATAAATTACCGTTGGAGAAGTGGTAATCAGGTCAACATCGTATTCTCGTTCAAGGCGTTCCTGCACAATCTCCATGTGCAACAGACCGAGAAATCCACACCTAAAACCAAAACCCAAAGCTGCAGAGGTTTCCGGTTCAAACTGCAATGAGGCGTCATTGAGCTGCAGTCGTTCCAGTGCTTCGCGTAAATCTGGGTAATCATCGGCGTTGGTCGGGAAAAGGCCAGCAAATACCTGTGGCTGGACTTCCTGAAAGCCCGGCAATGCCTTTGCGGTTGGATTCTTAGCTAAGGTTAGCGTATCGCCAACTGGTGCCCCATGCAGGTCTTTAATGGATGCCACCATAAAGCCAACATCGCCGGCTTGCAGCACATCCATAATCTTCCGCTTAGGTGTAAACACCCCGACTTGATCGACCAAGTGATCATTCAGAGTAGACATGACCTGAATTTTATCGCCCTTACGCATACGCCCGTCTACCACCCGCACCAAGGAAACTACACCGAGGTAATTATCGAACCATGAATCAATAATCAAGGCCTTCAGCGGGGCTTCTCGATCACCCGTTGGTGGTGGAATGTGTTTAACTAAGGCTTCCAATACTGCTGGAATTCCAAAGCCGGTTTTAGCGCTGACCTCAAGTGCATCACTGGCCTCAATCCCGATGATGTCTTCAATTTCTTGCTTTACCTGCTCCGGCTCTGCCGAGGGCAAATCGATTTTATTCAACACCGGTAATACTTCCAGGCCTAATTCGACCGCGGTATAGCAATTAGCTACGCTTTGGGCTTCTACCCCTTGCGCTGCATCAACCACCAGCAGAGCGCCCTCACAGGCTGCTAACGAACGAGATACCTCATAAGAAAAATCCACATGGCCAGGTGTATCAATGAAGTTCAGTTGATAGACTTGACCACTTTCGGAGTTATAGTTCAGTGTCACGCTTTGGGCTTTAATGGTGATGCCACGCTCGCGTTCGATATCCATGCTGTCGAGTACCTGGGCTTCCATTTCACGCTCGCTCAGACCACCGCAGACCTGGATAAATCGGTCAGCCAGCGTCGACTTGCCATGATCAACATGGGCAATGATAGAGAAGTTACGAATATACTCTTGGTCCATTGGTGGGCGCACTCGATATAAAAAGCCACCGGCCCCGTTAAAACAGGCACCGGTGGCATTTGAACAACAGCGAAACTCATACTAAAGAGCCCCACTGAATAAGCAAACTGAATAAAAGCTAATTATACCCTACAGCGACAAACTATTGAGTCTACCCGCCGGGTTTATTTTGCTTCTGTCTGGTAGGCAACAAAATTGGGATTGCCGTTACGAACCACCAGTAAGGCGACGCTTTCGCCTGCTCTGATAGACTGTACTAATTTGTTAAAGCTTGTCAAAGAGTCTACATTGCCCCGGTTTATGCGCAGCACAATATCGCCACGCCGTATACCGGCACGCCAGGCGGATTCACTCTCGATTTCCCTAACCAACACACCGCCTTTAGGTATGCCGTTTTGTCTGCGTACATTTTCATCTATTTCACCTACCAAGAGTCCCAAAACATTACTGAGACCAGTATCGTTTGTTGCTGGGTCAGCAGCGGCGATAGCATCCGTTAAAAGCTCATCCAGTTTAACCGATATGTTTTTTTGCTCACCCGAACGATTAAGCAATAGTTGCACCTTGGTATTGGGTGCAATTGCACCAATCAGCGGCGGTAAGTCGGTGAAGTCTTCAATCGGCTGATCATTAAATTCGAGAATAACATCCCCAATTTCCACCCCGGCACGGTCTGCGGCTTTGCCTTTTTCAATCCGGTTAACGAGGGCTCCGCGTGGTCGATCCAATTTCAGAACCGCTGCTAGCTCGGTCTGCACACCCTGAATACCAACACCCAGCAAACCTCTGGAAACCTTACCGTGTTCGCGTAATTGTTCAATCGTGCGATTAGCCACATTAATCGGAATAGAGAAGGAAAGGCCGATATAGCCTCCGCCGGAGCTGAGTATCCATGAATTAACCCCGACAACTTCACCGTCCATGTTCAATAGCGGCCCACCGGAATTCCCCCGGTTTATGGCGACATCGGTTTGAATGAAAGGTACATATTGCTGAGCACCATTGGCTCTGCCTTTGGCGCTTATGATTCCTGCGGTAACACTTTGCTCAAACGAGAAAGGTGAGCCAATAGCGATCACCCACTGCCCGCGTTTCAATGCATCAGAATTGCCAAAGCGCAGACTTGGCAGATTGTCTGTTTCGATTTTCAATAAAGCAATATCGCTCATTTCGTCCGAGCCGACTATTTTAGCTTCGAACTCTCGATTATCCGCCAACTTGACTACAATTTTATCGGCAGCGTCAACCACATGATGATTGGTGACAATATAGCCCTCAGCACTAATAATAAAACCAGAGCCACCACCCTGTCGTTGCGGGCGAAAGCGTTCTTGTTCCGGTGGCCTCTGAGGCGGTACTGCACCGCGACCGCGTTGTTCGGGAACATTGAAAAAACGCCTGAATATTTCCGGAATTTCCTCTTGAGATCCCGGAGTAGATTCACCATAGTGAGTCACGGTAATGCTAACCACGGCTGGCGATACCTCCTCGACTAAATCGGTGAAATCCGGCAAGCCTGGGTTGATTGAAGCACTCGCTGCCAGCGGTAGCAAAATGGATAGTACAAAGATTACTTTGTGTAGAGACAGTACATATTTTGGCATTAATGGTTCCTTAATAATTAGCCTAACTTAAAAAAAAACAACTTAAAATAACAACTTAAAAACATAACTTATAAACATAGGCAGCAATCGCCGGGGAAAGTTTCAAACAGGGCAAATAATATTTAAACTACAGATCAAGCCTTGTTACTGATGCAGGCAGTGCCTGGCACGACCGCTAATAAGCGTAGCTGTTTAGCTGCATTTAAGCTGAGTAAGGCCTGTTTGCGAATTAACAACAAACTACCCGCGGCAGCCAGCAATGCCACCAGCAATACCAGTAAATCTGTGCTAATCGCCGTCATTTCAGGAAATCGCGTGTTTCGAAACCACTGAGCAAAGCTTGCAGCAACCAGACCCACCACCAAAGGCAGGCCGAACATGAGACCCGTCCAACTGAGGAAAAAAACCTCGGGCAAACCGAGTACAACCAGTTGACCAACAGCAACTTCGGGGCTGTCGACTAAAATATTCACTTTTAAGGTCACCGGTTTTTTGGGTACCAGGCGGGCAAAAACGCCGCCGCCGCAGCCTTTGCCTGCCTCACAAGTAGGACAACCCGCGGTTGCACCGACTCGCACATAGACATTGTCATTGTGCAGCCGAACCACCTGCCCTTGTTGTTCAATCACACTATTTGAGTGCCTACACCATTCGCACTTTAGTGTGCATTAGCTGCGGCTTTTTTCTCCGTCATATTGCGTTGTGGTGAGCTGATAATTAAAACACTGCGATTGCGGGGTTGGTTAAGAATAAAAACCGGCCGCCCTACATCACCCTCAAGTTGATTATGGCGGAAAAGATACTCAGCCGTAGTGGTTTGACTGTTTCCGGGAAGCAAGGGATAAGTGATGTTCAGCCCACCGGATGACACGCCACTAGCTGGCATAACCCTACCGCTGGCAGCGGTAATTAAGGGGTTTTCAGGTGTCACAAAATCGGGGCGCTCGCCGACATCGGCCAGGCTTGCTTGCTGAATACTATCCGGAGACGGTAAGCCCTGATCATTCAAAGGTTGCTGTACCACAGAAGTTACCGCGACAAAGGCGACTGCTGCAGTCATTGCTATACCCAGAACCGGCTTGAACCAACGCTGTGAGTTTCCAGCTTGTAGTTGAGTGTCTGAAACAGCAATTACAGGCTCTGCTTGCGCGCAGCGATTGCGAATACAATCACAAAACGCAGTATCGGTAATATGCACATTTTGTTCGCAAATAACATCCCGAATCAAATGATAGCGTTGCCATTTGCTTCCCAAGCCATCTTCATGCTGCATTCGCCGCAATAAAAACACACTGGTATCGTTAGGCATTTCGCCATCCATTAAAACGGAAACATCTTCCATTTGAAAACCATTCGAGGTGTTGCTTGTGTCATCTTTCATAAAAACTCTCTGTCCGGCGGTTTATTTTCGTTGTCTGCTCTTACTGGCATCAATCATTTGATAATAAAGGTTCAAGCTTTTCATCAATGGCTTCCCGGGCACGGAAAATACGCGAACGCACGGTACCAATCGGGCAGTCCATTGTCAGCGCAATATCTTCGTAGCTCATGCCATCCATTTCTCGTAGCAAAATAGCCGTGCGTAAATCTTGGGGAAGCTCTTGAATGGTAGAATTTATCATTTCTGAAATCTCTTCCTTCAACAATTCTCGTTCAGGTGTATCCTGATCTTTAAGCCTAGTATCAACGGTATATTGCTCGGCATCATGCGCGTCAACATCTGATGTCGGTGGACGCCGCGAACGAGAAACAAGATGGTTTTTAGCCGTGTTGATGGCAATGCGGTATAACCAAGTATAGAACGCACTGTCACCACGGAAGCGTTCAATCGCACGGTAGGCTTTAATAAAAGCTTCCTGAGCAACATCTTGCGCCTCGGCATAGTCGGAAACGAAACGCGAAACCAGATTGATAATTCGATTCTGGTATTTTAGTACCAGCAAATCAAATGCCTGCTTATCGCCCTTCTGAACCCGCTCAACCAACAACTGGTCGATTTGACGATCACTTTTCTGTTGTGCAGATTTCTCGTCGAGCTCTTTCTCAGACTTATTAATTACCTTATTACCGCCCATTCAAGCCACCCTGATACTATAGGCCTGTTGGCGTCACTTAAAAAGACAGCAAGTAGACCGGATAGTTCTTTAAAACCCTAAAATATTTTAAGAAACATAGAGAAATTTAGGGTGAAAATTGATATTTATTATGTAATTTAGCTTCGCCGTGCAAAGAATAACACGCTACCAGTAGGATTTTGGGGCAAATCCGGCAGGATTCAAGTATGTTTTTACGCTACGCATTATCTCATATCACATATAACCGTAAATACATCACTCGGTTGATAAAACAGCGAGCAAGAACGACAAAGAAACAACTTACAAGACCCAAGACACTACAAGACACTAACTATATACTCTCTAGAGTTGTTAACTGACTTAAAACTCACTGCTATCTTAGTCTTGAATTCTTTGAAATTGCCCACATAGATATCAGACACCTCAATTTTTAATATATTATGAAATATACCCTAGTATTATTTTTTAGCCTGTTCTCTTTGCACTCTTTGCAAACTTCAGCGCAAGAGACCCAAAATTCAAAAGCTGTAGTGGTCACATCTGACCAGAAAACCGAGTTTTTGCGTATCCACAAAGACACCAATGGCGTGGCCAGTGCCTTGCAGTTGGCAAATGCCAGATATATTCCAGAAGATGGCGCTGCCAATGATTTATATGTAGATTTGATCAGCGCCGTGCATGTTGCCGATAAATCTTATTATGAAAACCTGAATGAGCTTTTTAAGACCTATGATGTAGTTTTATACGAGTTGGTTGCACCTAAAGGGACCAGAGTCGGTGAAAATGCAGGAGATAAAAGTACAGGAGATAAAAATAAAAGCCTGATTTCATCTTTGCAAAGGGGTATGCAAAATATTTTGGGTTTGACATTCCAGTTAGATGAAATTGATTATTCAGCAAGTAATTTCGTACATGCCGATATTTCACCGACAGATTTTAAGCGGAGCATGGCTGAAAAAGGTGAGTCTTTCTTGTCTATGCTCTTGAAGGTATGGCTTGTTGGCATGCAACAGCAAGCGGCTAATAAAAATGCAGCGACTGATGCTAAGTTATTGTTGGCTTTATTTTCACCAACCAGAGAACGCGACTTAAAAGTCATAGCCGCGCAGCAAATTATTGAAATGCGCCCTACTATAGATGCCCTGGAGGGAGAAAATGGTTCAACTATTATCACCACCAGAAACTTAAAAGCACTGCAGGTTTTACGCCAAGAAATTGACAAAGGTCATAAAAAACTTGCCATTTTTTATGGTGCAGCACATATGCCGGGGATAGAAGAAGGGCTGATTGAAGAGTTTGGAATGACGCTTGAACATATCAACTGGGTGGATGGTTGGGATTTAAGGGCGCCTCTGGTGGAGGCAACAGCAGTTGTGGAAAACGCGCCGTAACTGTTACCTACAGCTCAGGTGACAACAGCGTATTTGACTGGGTATTCAATATTGGTCATAATGAATACCATGACTAAAGTGTGATGCTGGGAGTTACTCAATGGCTCGTACTACAATGACGGTTCGACTTAGCGGTGCACTCAATGACTTTGTGGCCGCAAATGTTGGTGAAACCGGTTCTTATGAAAATGTGAGTGAATATATTCGGGACCTTATTCGGCGCGATAAAGAGCGCGCAGAGAAACATGCTTTCGACTGTCTCAAAGCTGAACTCAAGCTTGCTTTTGCTGCACCTGAGAGTTCTTATGTGGCATTGACAGCCTCTGAGCTTATCAAGCGTAATCAAGTTTCACTTGAGGCTCCTTGAGTAGGTGGAGCGGTTTCTCATACGGAATGCCGCTTCTTTCAGGATTGATGAAATTTATACCTATACCCTGGAGCGGTGGGGAGCGACAAAAGCAGAATCTTACATTTCTGGTTTGTTTGTTGCTTTTGAGAAGATAGCGGCAGGTGAGTTATCCTCACACCCAATACCTGCGGAGTTCGGTATTGATGGTTTCTTTTTCAGATATGAAAAACACTTTGTATATTGGAAATACTTGAGCCATGGGGTTGTCGGTATAACCACCATACTGCATGAACGAATGCATCAGATTGAAAGATTCAAAGAAGATTTTTCCGTGAAGCAAATTTAGCTCGTAGAGTAACCCCTCTTAAATTAGTGTTGTTTCTCAAGTCTTTTTGAGTCAATTTACTGGTAACTTTGTCGGCAATGTGAGCTTTTCTCTCGTGGCAAAATCGGGAATGCCTTTATGGGGCGCCTGTTTTGCCTTTCCTCAAAACCCTGTCAAGAAGAAATAACAACCCTATTGCGGTTTACTTATAAACTTTTTGCGGGTATATTGTAACCATGATACACAATTCGGATTTGCACTTTTAGAGAACATACACTATGAATGACAAGCGACAGGTGCTTATGCAGGGCTCCATTCTCCGCAAAGCCTTTGGCTCACGAGTCAAAGAGATGCGTAAAAATCGCTACTGGACACAAAAGGATCTAGCTAACCGGGTCAATATCCGGTTTCAGCTTTTGAACAAGTACGAAGGCGGACAACATATACCCCCAGCCGACACACTAATACGGCTGGCTAAAACACTGGATACCACAGTGGATTACTTGCTGACTGGCGATCCAGTGCATGATGAACCACTGGCTAATGCCAATTTGTACCGACGATTCCAAACATTGGAGGCATTAAATAACGAAGATAGAACCACGATCATTAGTGTGATTGATGCCATAATTGCTAAACGACAAGTCGAAAACGCCATCAAACCCATAGACCAACAGGTCAGCGGCTAAAAGGAGGCGTCTGTTATGGCAATACCCTCAAACAACACACAAGCATTGATTGACAAGATTCAATCACTCCCCTCTGACCGGGTTGCAGAAGTGGAAGACTTTGTGGATTTCTTGAAGCAGCGGGCAAGATTGCGTAAGGCAATCGGCAAAGAGCCTCTGAATTTTCCGGTAGATGACCTCGGCCCTTGGCCGGATGGATTAAGTTTACGCAGAGAAGATATGTACGGTGTCGATGGACGATAAGCCACTATTTATTGATACCAATATTTTGATCTATGCCAATGTAGCAACTGCACCACTGCATAGACAGGCATTGAACGCCATTAAGACAGCCCATCAGGCCCAAACGCCCTTTGTGGATTAGCCGCCAAGTATTGCGGGAATTCATCGCTGCACGCACCCGACCGCAAACCTTCGCCGACCCGTCAACACCGGATGTGGTAATCAAACGGGTTATGTATCTGGAAGAACGGTTTCAGGTAGCGGATGATACCGCCGCCGTGACAGGTCAGCTAATCAAGCTAATGGAGGGGTTCAAAATCGGCGGCAAGCAGGTACATGATGCCAATATCGTGGCTTCTATGTTGGCCTATGATATTCCCTGCCTTTTGACTCATAACATCAAAGATTTTCAGCGGTTTGGGGAAGCTATCAGAATTGAGAGGATTGATTAGTCGGGTGTAATAATCCCTTCACAAGCCTCGATTGAATAAAGAACTACACAGTTCCCAAGTAAATCAACTCACCACCTTGTCAGTAATCACTGACTTTCTCTCGTGGCAAAAACGGGAATGGCTTTATCGAGTGCCTGTCCCGTGGTTTGGTGGTTTGTTTCCTGTCCCGTGGTTTGTTTCCGTGGTTTGTTTTGTTTCTATTTTCTTTTTTTTAATATTTATTGCTTTATTTTCAATACAAAATATTAAAGTTTATTTTAATAATGTAGACAACGGTTGTTTGCCTGCTTTTTTATCAAATGTCACGGTTGTGCTGCACCCATTTGCTAAATTAGTATTTGCGACTAGGTGATCTGCAAAATCTGCATTAGATTTTTTGAAATCACTTAATGCTCGCCATACTGATTCTGATTCCATTATTTCTAATTGACTAATTTGTAACAACTCTTCAATTAGTAGGACGATTGTTTCTTTAGCTTGCTGATAATTACTTTCCAAAACCCATACCAACTCGCATAGCACTACATGGCAAACATATGCTGGTTTTTCTTCTGAACAATTTTCACCAATATAGTTAGTTGCTATTTTTGCCTGAGCATCATCATCTTGGGTTAAAAATCGAATTAAAACATTGGTATCTAGCCCAGTCACTCTTGAGAACCTCTGGCTTGTATTGTTTTATTCATTTCTTCAATGCTTACAGGTTTTAACGGTTTTTTTATAAAACCTTTTAGCGTGTTTATGTCTTTGGTAACTGGTAAAAATTTAACTTCATTATCAGTGATAATAAAGTTAACTTTGTCACCTCTTTTTAAACTCAATATTGCTCTCACGTCAGCGGGTATTGTGATTTGACCTCTGCTTGAAATTGTTGCTATTGTCATAATTTTATCTTTTTACTTTTTATTTAATCTTGGTATTAATTATAATACTTATTTTCATGTAAGGCAATAAAATAACCACCAGAAGGTTATAGGGGAAACCAGTCCGGTAAACCTTGTCTACAACGCCAATCTAAGAAAAGCAAACCGCGGAGAAAACCAATGAATACTCCACCGGCTAAAGCCGGTGGTTTCAGATTACGGCTAAAAGCCGGTCATTTCGCCTAAAGGCGCCTTACAGCACACTAAAATCATCATCGGGGTCGTTCGGCTTCTGGTTTTCTATATACGCTTTCCAGACTTCGTCTGTCACGTTTCCGCTTGAAGCTACCCAATAGCCTCTCGCCCACAAATGCTGACC
>JAKITK010000106.1 GCA_021648125.1 Lysobacterales bacterium | reverse complement strand
GGCTGCCAATGACCAGAATACAGAGCATCTGCTGATAGGAAACCTTGGTGGAATTTACTACCAGCGAGGTGATATAGCCCGCGCAAGAGAGCAATTTAATAAAAGCTATGATTTATATACGCGGATAGGCGATATTGGTGGACAAGCGCGGGCTCTGAGTAATATTGGTCTGACGGAGCAGATGGCGGGTAACCTTACTGTGGCGCTTAGGTTTTATCAGCGGGCTGAACTACTGACCAAAAAAGCGCTGGTATCTCATGCGGATATGTATAGGAACTCGCAAGCCGCTATTTATCACGGTTTAGGTGATTTTCAACGCGCCCGATTGCTATACCAAGAACGGGAGCGCTCCGCTAAAGTGAAGGGACAGAAAACAACAGTAAGTTTTGTCAGTCAGCAGCTGGCTAGAATTGCCAAACATGATGGTCGTTTAGATGACGCACGCCGGTATTATACTCAGAGCCTCGACATCGAAAAAGAGTTGGGTAATTCGAGCGGAGTCAGTATAATTTTATTACTTTTGGTTGAACTGAAATTGGTGCGGGGGGAATTGGTGCAAGCAGGTAATTATCTTGATGAGGTCAATCTATTGTTACCGCAAGTAGAAACTTTCAGAGTTAGAATTTGGGCAGAGTATATAAACGGAAAATACCTGCTAAAAAGATCAGAATTTTCTGCAGCTATCATGCATCTGGAATCGGCATTAAATGCTTATCAGACTGCGGGCTATCGTGATAGTGAATCAAGGGTTCACATCGCTCTTGTAGATGCATATCGAGGTATTGGACAACTGGACAGGGCAGAGCAACATGCCAAATCGGCAATTACTCTCATCAATGAAATTCGCCCAGAAAATATTAGTATGGACTTGCGCGCCAGTTTTAGCAGTCGACAGCGTGATGCCTATGAAAAACTGATTGATCTTTATCTTAGCCGTTGGCAGGAAGATAAATTAGAATTGTGGTCCCGTAAGGCTCTAATGCTCTCTGAGCAGGCGCGTGCACAAACACTCAGGGAAACAGCCAGCAGTAGTCAATCAACTGGCGGTTTAAGCAGCGAACTTCAACAGCAGCGCCGTGACCTCAGTGATCGCTTAAATGCGCTGGCAACCCTGCGCCTGAAGGCTAGGGAGAAACAACAGCAAGAGATTGTAAGCAAGCTCAATCTGCAGTACACAGAAGCCCTGGTGGTTCTGGAGAATTTTGATCAAAAACATCTGCCAGAAAGCAGTGACCGTTTGGCATTGACTGACCTGGATATAGAAAGACAACTCGCGGTACTTGCTCAAGACAACGCCTTATTAGTGATTTATTTAAGTGAAGAAGCAAGTGTGCTTTGGGTGTTGGCCAAAGGGCAGCTGGAAACTCACATTCTACCTGCAAAAAAACAAATAGAAGCTAAAGTTCAGAGTATATTAACCGCTTTACGCCGGCCCGGTGGCTATCAGCTCGTAAAGGAAGAGCTGCTCTTTTTAGGTAAGGCGTTGGATCCAGGATTACCTGCCGGGGTAACTACAATACGGCTGACTGCCGATGGGGTATTAAATTATTTACCATTCGTAGCTTTAGCCGTAAAAGGGAATGAGGGAAACTATTGGTTGCAGCGTTTTAATATTATTAATTCACCTTTCATCGGTGACTTATCTACAGGTGAATTAAGTAACCCCCCTGATTGGCAGAGCCTGGGTATTCTCGCTGATCCTGAATATGATCAAAGCGAAATCAAAAAAAACAAGTCAGAAATAGCAATGACTTATCCGCATGACTTAGGTTTATACCGCCTGCGCGGTAGTGCAGTAGAAGCTAAAACTATTGCAGAAATAGCCCGTCAAAATTTTTCGGAAGAAACCGCTATTGAAATATTTTCAGGTTACAATGCAACCCGCACAGAGGTTTTAGAAGGTAAAATTACCAATGCAGACATTCTGCATTTTGCTACTCATGGCATCTTCAATAATCAGGGTATGGCACTGGCGGGTTTGGCCTTATCGGTAGTGGATGATCAAGGTAAAGAACAGCCTTGGCTGTTGACAGCTCAGGAGCTTTATCAAACACCAATTGCCGCGCGTCTGGTAGTAATGAGCGCCTGTGATGCAGGTACCGGCACGCTGGCGGCTGGCGAAGGGCTGATGGGTATGGTGCGTGGCTTTATGTATGCGGGAGTAACTGATGTGGTCAGTAGTCAGTGGAAAGTATCTGACCGTGCCGCAGTGGAATTAATGCGTGGTTTTTATACGGCTTTACTAGGGCAGAATCAATCCGTATCAGAAGCATTAAGACAAGCACAGTTAAATTTTGTACAATCAGATAGTTACAATGACCCGTTTTATTGGGCGGGGTTTAGTAATTTTCGGCAATAGATTTTTTAAAAAGATCAATAAAGGAGTTAGTTATGGGAATGAATAATAAACAGATTATTGGTGCACCGATTGGAAAATACCTTGGTATTTGGTGTGTAAATGAGATTTTTGAAGGTAGTCAAGGCATCTGTGGTGACTGGGCTACTATTGGCCACCATATAGCACTTTTCCAACGCAAAGATGGAGTAGTGTTGGGTTTTACCGAATGCGGGTTTTGCCTGGAAAGTTATGAGCCGTTCTGGTTTAGGTACAATAAAAAAACAAAATTACTTCAAGGACTCGGTCGTGATGGGATTGTACAAATCACCATTGGTTTTAGCGATCCTGGCTTTAAAAAAATTGTTTTCAATTTTTGTCATGCTAATGGGGATAGTTATTCCCAGAGCGGTGGCTGGGACGGCACACACACTGTCGGTGGCGGCCCTTAGTAAATCTTGGGGAAGTTCGTAGTTCCTGCCTGTCTGTTATTTGATAGCAGAAGGTTTATATATGAGGCAGGCAAGCTGTTGGTAAAAGCTGAAGTTCTGGGTTCTTTATCCGGATATTCCGCTCATCCACAGGCTGATGAATGGACGCTGTTGTTACCACAGCGTTCTCGCTAT
>JAKITK010000056.1 GCA_021648125.1 Lysobacterales bacterium | reverse complement strand
CGGTATGTGTTTACCGAGTTACCGAAAGCAGAAACAGTGGAAGCCATCGAGGCATTGCTGCCGGGCAATATCAACATGGATCAGATCCGGGGTGGATGAGCAAGGGCGGTGTTTATTAACCGCTTACGGAACAACCACCCATGAATAGCCGCCACTAGCCAGCATGACATTCATTAAAAACCGACCCATACGACCATTGCCATCCATGTAGGGATGAATATAAACAAAAAAGTAATGTCCAAGTACCACTCTGACAGCGGGCTCTTCTTCGTTTTGTAGAAGATCAAAAAAAGCAGGGGTTAGCTCCTTTAGAGCTTGATAATTTGGGGGCACATGCATTTGACCTCAAGACCTCTAAGGATTGTGATAGCTTAGCTGATGGCGTGGCCATGGCTTCACCTGTTTTTAGCTTGAACGATTATCTTATATTTAGGTTATTGTGCTATCTATTTGGTTTGGATGCAGGTGGTAGAATGCCGAAGCAAGACCTTGTCTGTTGATTTGTATTTGAAAATGACCCAATATGGTCTGGTATTGAAGAAGAATCACCTTCCCGGCTCCCCAGCTGGGCCTTTATTCCGCTTGAAACCTAGGTAATATCACTGCTAGCAGTTTTAAACGCTGCAGCGGGTCTTCAAGCTCCAACAATATTTGCTTTTCTACTGTTTCCATCGGCAGAAGCTCCGCTAGCCGAAAGCTAACAAAACTGGCATCTTCACAATCTTGCGGTCGATATCGCGGGTAGTCGGCTTGGGCTTTTTCCATGTAACGAGCCACAAGTTGCACAATAACAGCATAATCAAGCGGTACTTGCGTGAGTGATTCCTCCGCCAACCAGTCTACCTGCGCAACTAACTGGCCAGCATGCAGGCTACGGGTGTGTTGGGTTCGAAAGCGCCGGCCTCCGCGGAGTTTTACACGCAGGCCACCCGTGTTGGTTTGTGTATAGTCTTCTATAACAGCCTCAGTACCCACACGCATACACCGAATGGGATTTTCACCCTCCGCGGGATGAAATAGACAGAAACCAAGGTGACCATCGTGCGCACTGCGAAGCTGCCCTATCTCCCGGGGGTCGCTAAAACAGACCGTCACCATACTGCCGGGAAATAAAACCTCGGGACGGCTTAGCAGTGGTAATTCAGAGGCTTTCAAGTTGACTTAAGGCATCAACAAAGCGTTGTGGTGCCGCCTTGAAGCCCCCATTGCTCATAAAAATAACAAGATCCCCGCTACGCACCTCATCCAGCATTTTGGCTATTAATGTTTCCACATCTATCACCACCCCACCTTTTGCGCCTGCTTTTGCTATTACCGTAGCCGGGTTCCAGTCGATATCATTGTCGGTTTTAAGCCAGACCCAGTCAGCGGCTGTAAATGCGGGCCCAAGGTCATTGCTATGCACATCAGAGCGCATAGTATTACTGCGCGGCTCCATTGCCACCAATATTCTGCCGTTACCGGCCTGGCGGCGCATGCCTTCAAGTGTTAGCCGAATAGCCGTCGGATGGTGCGCAAAATCATCAAAGACTTTCACCCCATGAACTTCGCCCTTGAGTTCCATCCGCCGGGCCACACCTTTAAACTCAGCAAGGGCTGCTATGGACTGTTCGGCAGGAATACCAACAGCCTTTGCAGCTGCGATTGCAGCACAAGCATTCATGGCATTGTGACGGCCATTCATTTGCCAGTGTAATTCTGAAATTTCTTTGCCTGCATAGGAAAATCGCAGGTGCCGACCGCCCGGCGAGAGCATTTCTACAAACCAGTCAGGATCGTTACCCAGACCGAAGCGCTGTAACTTGGACCAACAGCCTCGCTCAAGAACATCTTCCAGATTCTCTTCCTCGGCATTACTAATAATTGTGCCTTCACCCGGAATGGTGCGCACAAAATGATGAAATTGATTTTTAATGGCTTCCAAATCGGGAAAAATATCGGCGTGATCAAATTCGAGATTATTTAACACCGCAACCCGGGGGCGATAATGCACAAACTTTGAGCGCTTATCGAAAAATGCGGTGTCATATTCATCGGCTTCGACAACGAAATATTTGTCTCCGTCGCGTGCTGAAATACCGAAATTAGCCGGCACCCCACCAATGAGAAAACCCGGGTTTAAGCCTGCAGATTGAAGAATCCAAGCTAGCAAACTGGAGGTTGTAGTTTTTCCGTGGGTGCCGGCGACGGCTAACACTGTTTTTCCGACAAGGTAGTTTTCTCCCAGCCAGCGCGGGCCTGAGGCATAGGGAATGCCTGCATTAAGCACATACTCAACCGCTTCGTTGCCGCGAGATAATGCATTACCAATAATGACCAGATCCGGGTGCGGCTGTAGATCAGCTGCGTGGTAGCCTTCAAACAGTTTTATCCCCTGCGCTTCCAGTTGCGTACTCATCGGTGGATAAGTGTGTTCGTCCGAGCCACTGACGATATGTCCGGCTTTAACCGCCAACACCGCCAACCCCCCCATAAAGGTGCCGCAAGCACCAAGTATATGTATATGCATCAGTTCAGAATACCACGATGATTATTATTGTGTAGGTGTAAATGCCAGGGCAATAAAATAGGCAGCAAAAAACAAAGCCACGGCCAAGCCTACACCACCCATCATGGTAATCGACAAGGCGTGTTTATAAGATATTGCCCTTGACCGCAAAACTCCAGGCCATTAATGCCAGCAATAAGCCACCACCGCTTTTCCCGTCACTGCTTAATGAAAGCTGTAGAATAGGTGAGACCATTAAGGCCAACAAAAACCCGGTTCCGAAACGCTGTCAGGGTCTGGTTGATCCGCGCAGAGCGCTTTGCCAGCTGCAGCAAAATGACCACCAGCACCACTTGCAGAACGATATCCAAACTGGCGACAAAACTACCACTGACAAGCATATCAGATGATGTTTTCAAACTTTTAATGATGGCAAGCTGATAAAGACTCAATGCATAATTTGCGAAAATAAACACTAGCAGCCAGAACATTCCGTCAGGCAGATCCTGCGGGCCCTTGCGAAGCAGTAGAATACTCATCAATGTATCGAGGACTTTAAGCACGATGGATAATTTGCCTAAAAAATTGCCAAATAATTTGCCCGTTGATTTTTTGTCTGCCGACAGGAACCTGGATGCCTGTGGGCTGGAGTGCCCGCAGCCGGTGCTGGAATGCCGGATGCAGCTTAGAAAAATGAATATCGGGCAAACGCTCTACATCATTGCTGATGACCCGAATACCCGGCTGGATTTTGAAGTCTACACAATGCGCAGCGGCCATCAACTGGTCGCCAGCCACACTGGCACAGATGGCTGTTTTCATTATTTAATCAGGAAGCAGGCGCGTCAGCCTGCTTAAGTGCAGCGCTGATTCGCGAATATACTTCTTCAATACTACCCACACCCAGCACCTGGGTAAGTATGCCCTGCTGGCTATAATGGGCGGATACCGGTGCAGTTTGCTCTGCATAAATTTGCAAGCGCCGGCGCACTACCGCTTCTGTATCGTCACTGCGATTCTCAAGCTCTGCCCGTTTGGAAATTCGCTCTATAATTTGTTCATTATCGACAGCAATATCGATTGCTTCTTCAACTGGCATTCCCATTCGAGACAATAATTCATCCAGAGCTTTAGCCTGAACTAGGTTGCGCGGATAACCATCCAGTAAAAAACCTTTACGGGCATCTTCATGCCCTAGGCGTTCTTCAATTAAGCCCAACATAATGTCATCGGAAACCAGTTGACCACTGGCCATGATTTCTTTTACTTGCAACCCAAGTTCAGTGCCAGCGGAAACTGCTGCTCTGAGCAATTCGCCGGTTGAGATATGCGGAATATTCAGTTCTTCAGATAGCAATTTAGCCTGCGTTCCTTTACCGGAACCGGGGGCACCCAGCATTACAATACGCATGTTCTGGTTCTCTCTCATATTTTCTGACAGTAGATTTAAACCCCGGAACCATTCCGGGAAAACAACAATTTAACCGATAGCGTGTATTATAAAGCAATGCCATGTTGAATGAATAATATTGAGGTTCGCTAAATGACTAAAAAGAATATTTTGTATGCTCAGTCCGGAGGAGTCACCCCAGTAATTAACGCTACCGCTTGTGGAGTTATTGAAACCGCGCGCCAGCATCGAGCTAAAATTGCTAAGGTTTATGCTGCCCATAACGGCATTATCGGCGCCCTGCATGAAGAACTCATAGATACTTCCAGAGAAACCCGGACCGTCATCAGTGGCCTGCGGCACACCCCCGGTGGGGCTTTTGGCTCATGTCGCTTCAAGCTAAAATCGATGGATGAAAATCGTGCCGAGTACAAACGCCTAATAGAAGTATTTAAAGCCCATAATATCGGTTACTTCTTTTATAACGGTGGCGGCGATTCTGCCGATACCGCTTACAAAGTCTCTCAAATTAGTAGCAAACTTGGTTTTCCTGTCAGTTGCATCGGCATACCCAAAACCATTGATAACGACTTACCCATAACCGATAACTGTCCGGGCTTTGGCTCGGTTGCCAAGTATGTTGCCGTATCTATTATGGAAGCCAGCCTCGATGTTATGTCGATGAGTTCATCATCTACCAAAGTCTTTATTATGGAAGTCATGGGTAGGCATGCTGGCTGGATTGCGGCGGCTGGCGGCCTGGCTCAGCGAGACGAGGGTGACCCACCCCATATTATTTTATTCCCGGAAGTACCTTTTGAGCAACGCGCCTTTCTGAAAAAAGTCCGGCATTCGGTGAATACCTATGGCTACTGCTCGATTGTGGTTTCTGAAGGCGTGCGCAATAAGCGCGGTAAATTCCTTGCCGACGCCGGTACCCGTGATGCTTTCGGCCACGCCCAGTTGGGCGGAGTAGCCCCGGTGGTTGCCACCCTGATTCGCGATAAGCTCAGCTATAAATATCACTGGGCGGTATCAGATTATCTACAACGCTCGGCGCGCCATATTGCCTCAAAAACCGATGTAGAACAGGCCTATGCCGTTGGCAAAGCAGCAGTTGAATATGCAGCAGCAGGTAAAAGCGGTGTAATGCCAGTAATTAAACGGCTTTCAGACCACCCTTACCGCTGGAAAATTGAAGAAGCGCGTTTGAGCCGTGTTGCCAACCGTGAAAAAATGATGCCTAAGCGCTACATTAGCAAAGACGGTTTTGGCATAACCCCGGCCGCCCGCAGGTATCTGGAGCCGTTAATTCGTGGTGAAGATTACCCACCTTACGGTAAAGACGGCTTGCCTAAATATGTCTCTTTAAAAAAAGTAATGGTACCGAAAAAACTACCAAAATTTAAAGCCAGCGGTGAATAGTGCAGCTTGAGTATGCGCTTTGCGAAGAAGTGCTAGGTGAGCTTGCCGCCGAACTAAAGCCCCTGCTCAGGCGTTGTGAAAATGACCTGAAAAACCCTCGGCATGGGGATTTTCCACGCTGGAAAAGCGTGCTTGATACGCTACCACAGACAACTCCGGCGATAAACTTTCAGCAGGCAGCCGCTCTCTTGGGTGAGCCTTGCGCAGAGCAAAGCTTGCTCAAAGAGCTGTTAATGGGCCTGCACCCCTGGCGCAAGGGGCCATTTATACTCGGCGGAATTGATATCGATTGTGAATGGCGATCTGACTGGAAATGGGATCGGCTGGCGTCGCATTTAGGCAATCTGCAAGACCAAAGAATTCTCGATATTGGTTGTGGTAACGGTTATTTCGGCTGGCGCATGCTCGGGGCCGGGGCAAAACTGGTCATCGGTATAGACCCCAGCTTATTATTTGTGATGCAATATTTTGCCTGCCGCCATTTTGTCGGTAGCCAGCCTGCCAATGTTGTTCTGCCGCTAGGCATTGAAGATTTACCCAAAAACCTCAGTGGCTTTGACCGGGTTTTTTCAATGGGTGTGTTTTATCACCGGCGTTCACCGATAGATCACTTGCAACAGCTCCACAGACTTTGCAAACCGGGCGGAAAAGTGATCCTTGAGACATTGGTTATCGAGGGTGATGAAAACCAAGTGTTGGTTCCCGCTAACCGTTATGCCAGAATGCGCAATGTTTGGTTTTTACCCAGCAGCAAAGCGCTGCTAAACTGGATTCGGCGCGCCGGTTTCAAAACCGTCGAATGTGTCGATGAAACCATCACCAGCACTACCGAACAACGCAGTACAGAATGGATGAAATTTGAATCGCTTAAAGAATCATTACTGGCAACAGATAACAGCAAAACCATTGAAGGCTACCCGGCGCCACGCCGGGCAATTTTTATTGCCGGCCGGTAGCCAAAAATCAATTAGCCGTTAGCCCTCAAGTTTCCCACCAAATAGGGTTGGTATTGTAGTGACTAGTGAACGATTTCCATTTCTTCCAGCAAGTTATGTGCGTCATCCACATATTCCATCACCCACAACATATAACGCGAATCGACGCTGATGGAGCGATTCAAGTTATAGTCGTAATTCCAGTCACCAATGATGCTTTCATAAACATACTCTTCTCCATAAGCTTTAGAAGTAGGGTAGGATCAGGTAAAGGTGTTTTTGACTTCTACTGAGGTGCGATAACGATTGGTTCTTCCTGGGTAACCAAGCACCATAATATAGTCACCAGCATCAAGGTCTTTGGCGCTAACTTTCAAAAAGTGCTTGGGTTCAAATGGAACATTATTTTCAGTTAAAGGCCGCTTTGTTGACAAACGCCGAAGGTAGGCAGAGTATTGTTCAAAAGGCTTCAGTAAAGCATAAAACAACACTCTCAACTATACGAGCACAGCATGAAAAAAATTATAACTTTCCTTTTGATATTGTCTTTGTCTTTCTTATCGAACGCCAATGGGCTATTTACGGGCGAATGGATTGATTTAACACACGATTTTTCAGAAGAAGCCATCTATTGGCCGACCGCTGAAACTTTTAAAAAGAAAACCGTCTACGAAGGACAAACTGATGCGGGTTATTTTTACAGCGCATTTAAATTTAGCGCAGAAGAACACGGTGGCACTCATATTGATGCGCCCATCCATTTCGTTGAAAACAGAAAAACAGTGGATCAAATCCCGATAGAGCAACTCATTGCACCAGGTGTAGTTATACGAATAACAGATAAAACTAAAGAAAACCGAAACTATCAACTTTCGATTGAAGATATTTTGAATTGGGAAAAACTCAATGGAAAAATTCCTGAAAACAGTATCGTACTGATAGATACCGGCTCAAGTAAGTTTTGGCCTAACAGAAAAAAATATATGGGCACGGATGAGCGCGGTCCAAACGCCGTTGCAAAGCTGAGCTTTCCCGGCATTCATCCCCATGCGGCAGAGTTTTTGGCGACTAGAAGAAAAATAAATGCGCTGGGTATAGATTCTCCCAGCATTGATTTTGGTGGCTCTAAACTGTTTAGAACGCATCGAATATTATTTAACAAGAATATACCAGGTCTGGAGAATGTGGCTAATCTGGATAAATTGCCAGCTAAAGGATTTATGATTATTGCTTTACCGATGAAAATAAAAGGGGGCAGCGGCAGTCCTTTGCGTATTGTTGCATTTATCGCATCCAAATAAGGTGTTGTAACAAGGCCAGACCAAGCAAATGGAAAGCCCGCTTGAACAGCCTTACTAGAGGATGTACCACCGGCATCCATGATGCTGCGGTCATGATTCGAGTCAATTATCAGAAGCTTGCGAGGCGTTCAATGACCCAGAATACTGATAGGCTGCCGATGGCGTAGGGCGGGATAAGCCAGGCCCACGGCCACGGCGTTTTTTGCAAGCGCTGCATAAGCCAGCCACCGGCAGCCATGATGGCAACAGCCATGGCGATAAAAAACAGCTGGCCGAGCTCGACCCCTAGGTTGAAAAACAGTAGTGCCATTGGAATGGCGTTTTCCGGTAAGCCGATCTGCGTCAGTGCCCCAGCGAAACCAAACCCGTGTAATAGGCCAAAGACAAAGGCAACAACCCACGGATACCTCACAGTCAAACCCGGACGACCCTGCCGCCCGTGGATGATTTCGGCGGCTACAAACATGATACTTAGCGCAATCACGGCCTCTATTGGTGGGCCGGGCAGGTTTACAATACCTAGTGTTGCGCCGGCCAGTGTCAGGCTATGGGCTACGGTAAAGGCGGTTACAGTCCAGACCAGCCGCCATAGATTTTTAACTAATAACAACAATGCGAGCACGAAAACCAGGTGGTCTATGCCGCTTAATATGTGCTGGAACCCAAGTACCAAATAGGTACGCACTACTTCCATGGAGCTGGGTTGTGTGGCGACTTGAAAGCTGGTGGTGTCGGGTGTTAGACGATGAGTTTCACTGCTGCCATCGGAAAAATCATAACGCACCAAAACATCGGTGCGAGTTTTACCCAAATTGTCGATACTTATTTGTTGGCCTTCGAGCCCGCCCTGGCAGCGAGTGGTCCAGCGTGAGACAAAGGCGTTGCCATCCCATTCTGGGTCAGGCACAGTACGATTTTCACAGTTTTCTGGCAACACAGCGGTGATATTCATTGGGCGCGATTGCACTTCTGGCACCTTCCAAACTACCGCGTAGAGATCGTTGTTCAGCAGGCGCAGTTCCAAATAGCCTGGCTGCAAGGCGTGCGCCGAAGCTGGCGTGCTTATCGACATAAGCGCGATGATAAAAATTACTAATAGAGCCGTGGCTCGTATCACTGAGTGACCATCTTGACACTATCATCACGGTTAATTTCCACCACATAGCGTTTGAGTCGCTCGGCATAGTCACGATCTTGAATTTCAGCGCGTTTGGCGGTCCGCCAGTCACGCAAAACCAGCGCATGAACCTCGGCTAGTTTGGGCGTTTGTGCGGGTAGAATATCCAATACCCGAACGATATGTACGCCATAACTAGAGCTAACCGGCCCCGTCCATTGCAGCGGTTCAAGTGCGCTAACCTTGTCAAAAAAGCCGCGCCCGAACACACCGCTAACAGCGTCAGGCGTAGCCAGTCCAAGTTGCAAGGGCAGCTGGCTACGGCGGGCAAGTAAATAAATATCGGCATCGGGCTTGGCTTGTATTTGTGCCAAAGTAGACTTTATATCTGCAGGGTCGGGGTTCTCGCCCAGATAGATTTGCTCAAACGCGACTCGCGCTTCTTGTAGGTAGTTCTCGGGGCTGGCGGCAAATAAAGCCTCAAGTTCACCGGCAACTGGCTCGATGGCACTTGAGGCACTATCCATCAAAAATTCCAGTTTCAGGCGCATCCGGCGTTTTACCAGCGCATCGCCCTTATCTAACCCCAGTGCCAGCGCCTCACGGTAATATACTTCTTCGCGCACGGCATCGGCGATCAGAGCGCTTAGCTCAGCCTCCTCGGGCTCGCGTTTCCACACGCCAATAAAACCGCCGCGGATGCGCTCGATGTTTTTAGCGTTAATAGTGATTACATTGAGCGGTGCTGCTGAGGTCGAAGGATTCATCGCGTTATAGGCCAAAAACATTAGCCAACCGATGACAATAAAATGAAAAAGCGGCTCCCGTAGGAGCCGCCGCACAAGCGTATTATTCACTTAAAAAAACCTCAGGACTTTGTGGGGGTGTACCAGATAGGCGAGGTGTAGGCACGCTCTTGAATTGAGGTCGGGGTGCCCTTGGGAATCTCTACCCCATAGCGCATGGCATCATAGGTAGTCCAGCGTGGGGTGGGTATTTCCAAAACCCGCACATAATAGAATGCCTTTTGCTTTGGATCAAAATCCGGATCTGTCCACACGGTAGCCAGCTCGGATGCGCCAATAGTGTTTAGCCAATTGGCATTTGCCACATCAACTGTGTTGCCAACCGCTGGCAGTTTGCCTTTGGCATCGATTACCCGCTTGCCAGACCAGGCCACATCGTAAACTCGTTCCTGAGTGTTGCCTTTTTTATCCAACCAGCCCTTAACCACCTGTAAGCGATCAAGGTTAGCCCCGATAGGGTCGCGCATTGCGTAAAGCATAAAGCTGGGTGCACTGGCACCATCAGGCATACTTCTCAGGTCGGCACCCATTGGCACGCCTTTTTTATAACCGGTTTTCGCAGGGACGCGGTTATTGATATCAGCGGTGTTAAAATCCCAACCGCCAAAAAATCGTACCTGGATGCGTGGGCCGGTGGTGCCATAGACTTCCTTGCGCAGCATAGCGTCAAAAATAGATGCGCGGGTGTTTTCCTGTGCCCAAACGGCGGCTATACCACCTGCGACCAACTGCCAGTCCATAATTTGGCCTTTGTCGGTTTTCATGAAAAATCGGGTCATGCGCTCGGCACTAGGTTCGGTACCCGGGTGCTTGCCGTAAAAATTCTCTTCCTCAATCGAGGCTAGCGAAGTATGGCTGTCGGTGGCACCGATAATGCCGAATTTGTAGGGGTTGGTGCCCAGCTTGGCTTCAATTTTTAAGCCGCGCTTCAAGGCGGAGCGAGTGTATTCGCCAGCCAGCATATTGTCTGTTTTGGCTTCGGAAACGTCCAAATTGCCAACATCCCAGTTCTCGAAGTCGGCAAATTCGTCATCCGGTGACAACAGCGGGTGCGACTCACCATCACCCTTGATCTGGGTAGCTTCATAAACTGGTTCCCATTTAGCTCGCAGCTTGACATAGTTCTTATCCAGCTTGGTACCGTCATATTGCGCTTCAAGCGGGAACATAATACCGTTGGAGAGGTTACCGTTATGGGCGATAGCCAGAACTTCACCGCCAGTTTTAGCTTCATAGTTAGCTAGATATTTCCACAAATCGCGTGGGTTTGGGCTGCCTTGCGGGGCGGTCATTGTATAGGGAACAACCTGACGGGCACGAACTGCGCCATCCCGCATCATGACCACCCGGTGCATATTGTTGCCGCGGATCAAGGATGTCCATTCAAAACCAATGAAGGCAGTGAAGTGGCCCGGATCGTTAAATTCCTCGGCATCGGCAATCACTTGTTCCCACAGGTTTTTGTAGTTCTTGGTGCCAGGCATGTACATAGCCAGCATTTCGGGCTCCATCTTACCCTGCGAGAAGGTGGTTATTAAGTCTAGTGTCGCCGCAACTGCAGCTTCCCCGCCTTCGGCGACCGCAGCACTCCAGCGCCGGCCTTGTTCAAACTGCTGTATCACTGGCGCACCGCTAATCACATCGGTAGCCATACCCATACCATCAGAGTGGTCAGCGATAACCAGCCAGTCTAACGGGCGCGATAGGCGCACAGGTTGGCCGGTCGAAGAAATAACTTCTTCACCAAGGGCAAATTTATACGCCTCACGAGGCGATAAGCGGTTGCCAAACATACCCGCATCCATCGATAGCATAGTGTGCAGATGTGAGTCGCCCCAGAGTGGCTTTTCCGGAAAATTGCGCCCAGCATAAGGTGAATAGGTCTTGTTGGTATAAGCTTTGGCCAGGCTCTCTTCTGATGTGCTTCCCGCATCTTGTGCAGTCAGCGGCATTGCCGCCATCATTGAAACAAGAGAAACGGCCCCAAGTAGGGATATCAGTTTAGTATTTTTTTTCATTTTTAATTTCCTAAAAGCTTAATAGCAAGCTAATGTACTAGTTCGACCAACTATATCATATACTAATGGGGCGACTAAGCGTTTCCGCGGTCTTGGCCGGGTGGAAAGATGCCTTTGTTGGTGGCGATTACAGGTGGTTGATAGATGGTGGCAAAGGTGGCATAAACCTTGAGGCCAGAGCTTATTTCTTCTATATGGCTACAGTGAACACCCCGGCGATGGTGATGAAATTTATCGGCAAAGGCTCACAATATGCTGCTGTAGATAAAGACAGCGAAGGTCGTTATTTATACGGCCATAAAAACTACAAATTAAACATCCCGGCAAATGTCCCAGCCAAAGACTTTTGGTCGATAGTGGTTTACGACCCACAAACTCGGTCAGAACTACAGACAGGACAAAAATTTCCCAGCAAAAACAACAAAAAGACCGGTCTGAAAACCAACAAAGACGGCTCGGTTGATCTTTACTTTGGACCAAAACCGCCTGCAGGCAAGCAGGGCAACTGGATTGAAACCGTCCCAGGTAAGGGATGGTTCGCTATTTTGCGCCTGTATGGGCCACTTGAGCCCTGGTTTGATAATGAGTGGCAACCGGGTGAAGTGGAGTTGTTAGATTAAGTTTTTTTGTTAGTTACAAGTAGCTGTCGGGCATGATTGCCCGATGGTTGCTTGCTTGAATTGAGGCATGCTGTTTATGATGCTACGCGCCGTATTATTAGTCGCCTTGGCTTTATTCACAGGTGATATTGTGGCGAGGAAAGTACAAGTAGCACCGGCGAAACCCAAGCTAATCCTGCAGATCACCGTAGACCAATTGCGTGGAGACCTGCCAGATAAGTTTATGCGCAACATGGGTGAGGGTGGTTTTCGCTACTTGAAACAGCAGGGGGTCTGGTATGTTAACGCCCATTATGGGCACGCCAATACAGAAACGGTGGTTGGGCATACTTCTTGTTGAAAGCAATAGTATTTTTGGGAAAAAAGCACGGGTGGCTTGCATAATAAATAACTCGGTTATTCTATTCAAAAAAACACGGATCACACAATTTGATCTCGGTTACTAATGGGTGGTGGACCGCCGCAATATTGCTATTGGCGTTGCCGGGCTGATTCAAACCAAACCAAAACGGAACCATAGAGTAATATTAAATACCCTAATAACTCAATGCCTTCTTGAATTACACCTTTATACGCGGTTACATAATCCTGGCCTAGAACCAGTCGCCAAAGGTGCGGCTAAAAACTATGACTACAAGTAAGCCGAGGCTTATATAGACAAATCTTTTGGTTTCCATGAAATCCAACATAGGGGTTTTCACGGTCCCTTTGTATTTTCTGGCAAAAAATATTGCGGTGATAGAAACGATTAACGCTGGGTAAAGCCAGAAACCTTTTTTAATTAAGTCAAAAACCGCATCTATTTCGCGCATCAACATAGCGGCAAGTAAGCCTGCCACTAAAATAAAAAAACCTCTGGCTTTTACATCATTTTTAGCTATTATCAAAAATAATAGCGCTGACACAAACAAACTAATTTCTTGCGCTATCTCAGTAAATGAAAGGTCAGTTCTTCCTAGGCCTAAGAGTTTCATATCTGCAGCCGCTAAGACTGCCGGCAAAACCAATAGAACAGCTTGCACTGCCAAAAGAAGGAACGCGCTAAGTATGCTTTTTTTTATATTTCAGAGAACGCCTACTGCTCCACGGATAAGCTAAGCTCTTGAATCGGAAGGGTTTAAGAGAATATTTTTAAATTCCCAGTATTTTCCCTTCAAGGGCAAGCTGTTTGCGAAGTTAGTGTTGTTAGCCTTAAGTTTATGGCCTTAGAACAGGACACTCAAAACCGCACGGAACATTGAGCCGTCCGGGCCTTCGTCGTTACGGTAGACAACCTCTCCATAGCTCAACTTAAGCGATGCTGAGCGACTAAGCATCATGCCGACTGCTTGTCATTGTTATTGACCCCATCGGTAGTGGTTTCGCCACCGTAGGTATAAAACGCATCGGCGGAGAGAAACATCGCCTGGTTAATGTTCTGTGTGATATGCCCTTCTAGTTTGAACATCGCCGACTGCTCTGTGGAATTGGCTCCAAAGGGGTCATCGTTATCGCCGTAAAAAGTAAACGAGGGAACCAGTTCGAATGTGCGTAGGCGCGGATCCAACAAGGTGTCGCCCTGATACCACAATAGCACTGTACCTAATTGCGCAGCCCAACGGTTGGTGCCGAGATTCAGAGCATGGGATTCGTCATACTGACCGGTAGGCAAAGTGAACAGCGTCAAAATACCTGCTGAGAAGGCAGGTTTAAACTTTACATATTCTTCCAGCGACAGAGAGGGTGAGCCTATAACTCCGAAGGTGGCCCCGATCTGGATATCACCAAATCCGGAGTTGCTATCAGACAAAGCCATGCCGCCGAGATCAACTGCACCATCAACCTGTCCTGCGGAAACAATGCCGTATATCCCGGCCTGGTTACCCTTGATAGCAAAGGCCCGGGAATACTGTAATACCGCGAGATCAATATCAATATCAGCACCTTGAATCACCACTGAGGGGTCCACTGCGCGGTTACCATCCAGCAAGTAACCGTACAATGCGAGCACATTTGTATTTTCTGGAACTAGCTGAAATGCACGCGGACCAAAGCCTTGTGCCGAGGCATTGGTTGGAATCAGTAGAGACAGCACCAGCAGGATTATACTGGCAAGAAACCAACGCCGGATTAATAACAAGCCTATTGCATGCCTTCGGGCACGGTTTTTCGTGTTGAATACATCTGGCCTCGCTGCAGCGTTATTCCACTCTGACACTGTGGCCATTAATTCTCACTCCTCGACATCTCTTCAATCCTTTTCATAGATGAATCGAGGCTGAATGAACCGGGCGTCTGGCTGGGGGGATAATCTTTCAGCGTCACCATGAACTTTCTGGCTACAGCATTAGTGCCGAAGAAAATGAAGGGGCGTTCGAGCACCCAATCGTGATAAACATTGGCATTATGCTGAGCCCGCTCGAAAGGGTCCCGACGCAGATGAAAGAGCAACGGGATGCGAAGCTTAATGAAGGGCTCGCGCCATATACCAAAGGCTTGGCCCCGATTTTCCTCATAGACGGCTTTCCAGTCGTTCCACCTAACGGCGACAATAGCACCTTCATCGCTGACATATACAAAAGATGTGCGCGGCGATGCCTCAGCCTTGCCGCTGAGGTAGTCAAGCATGTTGAAACCATCGATATAGTTACGATAGGTGCGACCATTGAGCTTGACACCATTGAGCAATTTCTCTTTGATATCTGGAGCTCCGGCTACCGCTGCGAATGTCGGCAGCCAATCTTGGTGTGAGACGATACCGTTAAGAACCACCCCGGTCGGAAATTGACCTGGCCAGCGGACAAATGCCGGCACTCGGTATGCGCCTTCCCAGTTTGAGTTTTTTTCTGATCGGAAGGGCGAGTTTGCCCCATCCGGCCAAGTGTTAAAGTGTGGTCCATTATCAGTCGAATAAAGAACGATAGTGTTGTCAGCAATATTGAGATCGTCGAGTAGTGTTAACAGCTCACCGACATGAGCATCGTGCTCAATCATGCCATCGGTGTACTCGTCGTTACCCTGGTGGCGACGATCCGCCTTAACATGGGTTCTAAAGTGCATACGGGTAGCGTTCCACCAAGTATAGAAGGGCTTACCGGCCTTCACCTGGCGGGTGATAAAATCCTTCGCGGCAGCTAGCGTCTCATCATCAATGGTCTCCATGCGCTTGCGTGTCAGTGGCCCGGTGTCCTCAACCCTGCCGTCAGCGAAACTACGGATCACCCCACGGGGCCCGAATTGCTTAAGAAACTCAGGATTGGTCGGATAGTCTTCATGCTCCGGTTCTTCTTCCGCATTGAGGTGGTATAAATTGCCTAAGAACTCGTCGAAGCCATGATTGGTTGGCAGATGCTCGTCGCGATCTCCCACATGATTTTTACCAAAATGACCAGTTGCATAACCCTGACTTTTGAGTACAGTGGCGATCGTCACATCGCTCTCCTGCCAGCCCTCAAGCCCACCTGGCACCCCGACCTTGGTCATGCCGGTGCGGAACGGATTGTTACCGCCGATGAACGCGGCGCGCCCGGCAGTGCAAGACTGCTGCCCGTAATAATCTGTGAAAGCTACACCTTCATTGGCAATGCGGTCGATGTTAGGCGTTCGATAGCCCATCATCCCGCGATTGTTGAAGCTAATATTGGTGATGCCGATATCGTCACCCCAGATTACGAGGATATTGGGTTTGGCCGATTTAGCCTGCGCATTGGCTGATAACAGCGCAATGGCGATAACAACTAGAGCTAATATATATATTTTCTTCATTGTGATGCTTCTCTTTTTTAATTGGTACTTAGAGTTAAATTATAAAACACAGCTGGGTGGTAAGTTGTACAGTGATCAAGTCTATTTTGACCACAGAAGAGTACTTTCTCCACCTGTAGGCTGGGTCAAATGTACCCAGTAAAATGTCCGGTGTGAGATTATTCACACTAGACACTCTAAACCTCGGTTATTTAACCGAATAACCGCGTCCCTCAAGGCATGCAGACCTGGCTTTGTTATACTCATTGAGTCCCGCTTGTTGGGCTTGGTCGGCACTGGCTTGAGCTTCGTTTCCAGCTTTGCGCTGCGAGCGTCGCTCACGCGATCCACCGGCAACAGCACCGGCAACAGCACCTTTTCCAGCATCACCATCTGCAACTTCTGCAATTAACGCACCCCTGGCGGCTCCGCGTAGGCGAGAGCCAGTATGACCGGAGGTTTGCTCTGGTGCTGCGGCGACTGGCGGATTGGCAGGATCATAATCACTATTAGAAATCGCCCAAGTATGGCACTCGCCCTCATCTTTTTGTTGTTGTTCTGGTGACTGGTCGTTGGCTGGGTATATAACCAACCCAGCGTAGCTGCTAGTGGAGGCTAGAAATAGAGTTGTAATAAGTATTAATTTGATTTTAATCATAACTTTTTCCTTTATAATCAGTCTTAGAGCCTGTGTTATCAGGTGCATTAAATTAATTTCTCAATTCCCTAAACCATCTATTACTATCCACTTCATAAGCTTGAACCAGCGCGGTAGCGTTTGCTTGCGTCTAGTTTCCTACTACCAATTACCAGTAATGGATAACATCGGGCCGGTATAGCTGAGATCAGCAGAGCCTCTCCAGTTGGGCTTGTCGACGCCCAGATCTAGAGTAAAATATTGGTAGCTGAGATCAAAACCTACATTTCTGAAGGCTTGATAATTGACCCCAATGATGGCATTCCAGAAGGCTCCATCATACTCATCAATTTCTGCGCTGATCCAATCAGCGCGGGTATGAATCAGCCAGTTTTTGGCGGGTGAAAACTTATACCAAACTCCAATATTGGGAAGTGGGGCACTGGCCGATACTCGTCTATCCTCAAATTTTTCAGTGCCATCTTCAAGAATAATATTTCCTTTAATCGAAGCGGTAATTGAGAAAATATGCAGGCCAAGTCCGGCGCCAAAC
The DNA here is from genome assembly GCA_021648125.1 of Lysobacterales bacterium. Taxonomy (GTDB): domain Bacteria; phylum Pseudomonadota; class Gammaproteobacteria; order Xanthomonadales; family SZUA-36; genus SZUA-51. Next base: position 1,516 of record JAKITK010000056.1, on the reverse strand, counting down.
TCTGAACGCTCATCCTTATAGAACGATCTGCCCAGAAATACTCGACTAATCGCCATTTTGATGCCACTCTCCACGCTGCTGCCTTCACGAAAGATAATATCTTGCCATGCTACATCTTCAGTAAGGGTTCTCTCGCCCCTAGAGTTGGAGCTGAAGTATTGGCCGCCTAAAGACCATTTGCGCTGCTTACCAAATTTCCAGAATATCTGGGTGTTGAATAGCGTGGAACTTTGATCTACACCCAGTCGCCGCCCAAAGTCTATATTTGCACCAACATCAATATCCGCATCAATTTTGAAACTTTGATCTGACTGGAAAGCGCCCAGAGAGACAGTAAAGTTGTCAGAAAGCTGTGGATGATATTCATAATCCTCAGCATATAGACTGCCGCTTATGGTGATTAAAAGGAGTAGTAAGCTTGTTTTTATACTCATGCTGGTTTCCAGTGTTATGGTAGTTACGGCTAGTGCCCCGCCCTATATATTTAGTTAAAGAACGGGGTTTTAGGCTTTATTCTTCAGTTTTATGCTCTACAGTAATTGCTACAGCTTCAGTCAAGGTTATAACCACTAGATCACCAACCGCGGCTTTTTTAAGGTTTTCAGGGTCGCGAGCGGTAAATTCAGTAACTTCACCATCCATGCCTTTAAGTTTGAAAGTGTTCGCTTCAAGGTTGATGTCCTCAACCACGGCAGTAATCACAATTGCTTCTATAGCGGCAACACCAGGCATTTCGCCTTCATCGCTACGGGCTTCAGCCGCGATAACGGCAATACCCGCTTCGGCATCAACCGCAGCAACAACTTCAATAGATATGCTCTGTACATATTCAATATTCAAGCTATCGCCAACACTAACCTGATCAAGGTTGCGAACATCTTCGCTGGCAACTATATCTACAACATTGCCTTCGGGACCACGCAGGCTGACTTCACGGGTTGCATGATTAATAGCCTCTACAGTGGCTGTCAACAAAACTTTCTGGGTGGCTGAGATAGCGGGTTTATCCGCCTCAGGTGTTGTTTCTGCAACGATTGTTTCAACAATAGCCACTGGTTCTGCAATAGCCACTGGTTTAGCGGCAACCGTCTCGGCGCTTTCTGATACAGCGTTAGACTCATCAATAGCTGGCTCTACTGTAGTTGTTTTATCACTACAGGCGGATGCAAACAATACAGATAATAATATAAGGGTAATTTTGTACATGGGTTTATAATCCTAAATAAATGATGTTTGTGAGGGAGTGATGAACATTATACAAGGAATATAGCCTTGTGCTAATCACCGCCGTGATAATGGTAATTATACGGATATGGACGCGCGCGCTGAAAAATCAGTTTGAATGCCCGCTCAGCCTTATTCGTGTTAGTATCAGCGGCTTAATTTATCCAGCATTCTTATGCTAAATAACATCAGGAAAGCCTATGTTTAAGCCACTCAAAAGCCTTTTTACTCTTATCTTGCTCATTACCATAAGTGGCTGTAGTGAGCCTACAGAAACCAATAAACAGTCCAA
>JAKITK010000105.1 GCA_021648125.1 Lysobacterales bacterium | reverse complement strand
CAGGCCCTGTTGCTACAGATTTAATTGATAGTGATAAATTGAATGCTAAGTTTGTGTTTGCACCATATTACGGCCCGGCAAATGGCCAGCAACTTATGCACGAGCATATATTTCTACTGGTGGCAACAGACGACCAGGGTGCCAGCACTGCTGATTTCAACCGCAGGTATATCACTTATGTAAATTCCAGTCCCAATGCAGTTATTGATAACCAAGAAAACCCACTCATGCTTGCAGGAACAAGCAGACAGCTTAGTGGCATATATAGCTATGACCCTGACAACTTTATTGACCAGCACCAGTGGAGCCAGTATTTTGGCCCAGCCGTCTCATTTTTAGATTCAACCACGCTCAACCCAACCATCATGCTTCCACAAATTAACGGGTTCGCAGGTATGGGCCTTAACCTAACGGTAACCGATAGGGATGGTGGTGTTGATACAGGTTCTGGTATTACCTGGGTGGTTTCACGCAGCCATCAGGCGCAAAATTTTGAAGCCGGTGAAAACTTGCTAGTATCACCAGGTGAAACAGTTAATCTGAACGCCGTGCCACTTTCCAGCACTGCTCTGGATAAACCCCACCGGTGGTTCCAGTTAGCTGGCCCGCCTATCAGTATTGAGGACAATACCGCCTGGGATACTACCTTTATCGCCCCTGAGGTTAACGAAGTTACAGAGATTGTACTAGCCTGGGCGCGGGTTGCTTATTTCTCTGGCCGCATAGTAATTGCAGATGCCGACCCTATTGTTATAACCATAGCCCCTGGCCTGGCCCCAATAGCCAATGCAGGCCCAGCCCAAACCCTGATGGAGCTCACTCAAGGCCAGCTTGATGGCAGCGGCAGCAGCGACCCCGATGGCACTATTAGCCAATACCAATGGCAACAAACCCAGGGGCCGTTAGCCTCTATTGAAAATCCCAATGCCGCGCTCACCAATATCATCACCCCTGCGGTTGGTGTCGATACCGTACTCACCTTTGAGCTAACGGTAACCGATAACCAGGGGCTGAGCAGCACGGACTTAACCACAGTCACTGTACAACCCGATATTACCGATGGCGATATTGACGGTGACGGTATTGCTGATGAGAACGACTTGTTTCCAAATGATGGTGATGAAGCCTACGACTTTGATGATGATGGTATTGGTGATAATGCCGATGCCGATCGAGATGGCGATGGTATCGACAACGACAGTGACTGGTACCCCAATGACCCAAGCTTGAATGCAGCCCCAGTGCTAACTATTACCTCACCACTGGAGGGAGCAACCCAAAATAGCGGCAGGTTGCGGGTAACCGGCACCCTTAGCGCAGCCCCCAATACCGGTATTACCGTCAATGGCATTGTCGCCCGCCTAGGCGGTGATCCCTACGGCAGTGAATTTGCCGCGATGATACCGCTGGAACCAGGCAGCCAGGATATTACCGTCACCGCCACATTACTGAGTAGAAAACAAATAAGCCAAACGGTAACTGTTACCGGCGGCACACAACAACAGTTCCTTGCCTACGCCTACCCTGACCATGCATTTACCACCGCCACTGTGGAATTTAACCTCGTTGACCTAAACCAAACCGGTATTCAGCGTATTGATGTGGACTATGGGTGGAAAAGATTCAAAATACCAGATGGTTTCAGCTTTATTATTGATAATGAAGTGCCTGGTCAAAGATAAAGAAGCGATGCTGGCCTTTTATGACTTTCCGGCGATACACTGGCAACATATCCAGATCAGCAATCCGATTGAGTTGGTATTTATCTAGGACAGCCTCAAAGGGTTTATTTGTAAAACCTAAAGGGAAAGCGAATTATCTTACGCTTCCTATTAAAACTAACCCTTTATCAAGTACTTCCCATTTCCCAGTTTTATCACTTCCGATTCTGTTAAGCATACCCAGTTGTTTGAGTTTTCTAATTCTACGCTCGATAGTGCTTTTAGAAAAACCTAAATATTCCGCTAACTGGATTTGGGTTAAAGTTTCATTGTTTTGTAAAAGATTGAGTATTTGTCTGTCTTTTTTATTTACACCGTCATTTACACCGTCATTTACACCATCATTTTGAATATCAGGTAGAGCATCTAAAATCATTTGTAAGATGAATTCTATAAAAGGGGCAGAATCTGATAAAGCTGTGCTCTCCCGAATAGCGCGGTAATAATTTTGTTGGTGCTGATATATTAGGCTTTCCACAGGAAGGTAAGTAAAGATGCTATCCCAATGTGACAAAATTAAACTTTGCCATAAACGCCCAACTACCTCACTTATTGCAGCTACGGAATTTAAAATATTCGCAGTGATGGTAAATGGCGGTTGGTAGTTGGGCATGTTTTCCTTGTTACCATTAACTCTAACGGGTTTAGAATCAGGGAATGGTTGTGGCCATAGAGGCCAAGTTGTGAAACACCCCGGGTATTTCGGAGGCTCGTTAGTATGAGTCAAGCGGCAGTCTCCCGATATTCAAGACTAGCATAATTTGCCTAGCACTATTGAGAGAAATAGCTGGATCAGCCATTTCCTGCACCCGCTTATAGCCCACCCAGGCTAACCAAAGTTTTATTGGTTCCTCTTTGAGTTGGGGGATCGATTGATGGGTTCCGCTCGTGTGGATTTGTGAAAAACTCTTCAATTTGGCAGGTCTGCAGAAATTAATTAGCTACGATTGTATCACGAGTGTGTTACAATCGAGTCATGAAAACATCTATCATACACACGCGAATTGATGCCAGCCTGAAAGCTGGAGCTGAAGATATTCTTAAAAAAATTGGACTCAGTTCGTCCGAGGCCGTACGTCTTTTTTATCACCAGATCGAACTAAACCAGGGGCTTCCTTTTGATCTGAAAATTCCCAACGCATTGACGACTCAAACTTTGTCCAAAAGTGAGCGCGGAGAAGGTTTGCACGATGCTGAAGATGCAGTTGATTTATTCAATAAACTCGGCATCTAAATGCGCCAAATTGAGTACTCTGGCCAGTTCAAACGAGATATCAAACGCATTAAAAAACGCGGTAAGAATATGGACAAAA
>JAKITK010000055.1 GCA_021648125.1 Lysobacterales bacterium | reverse complement strand
CTGCTGCCAGGTTAGCTGGCCCCATATCTTGAGCTGGGGTATTAACCAAATCTCGAACCCGGAACGAGGATGTTAGTAACGCCAGTACCTCTGCATTCAGTTCGGTGGGCAAGTGCAGGCGTGGGCGCTCTGTTTTCACTTGTTTGTATCGCGAAAACTCATAACTGGCCAGACCCCAACCTAAATACACTTCTGCATCCAGTTGCTCGCCAAGCTGATAATCGCCCGCCGGTAACACATCCGGTAAATCCTGTAGCAAGCGCAAACCCGCCTGAGAATGTTTACCCAACAAAAGACAATCCATACGACCATCTGCTGCTGGAATGATCAAATGCTGGCCTGGCTCGGCTGAAAAGTGTTGCTGCTCTACCCAACTTTTGGTGATTACTGTTTGCTCAGCTAACCAAGCAGCCAGATCGCTTTTATCAAGGACATGGATAAGAATCTTGTGAGTTTCGTTTATATATTCTGCAGCGCTGCCTGCAGAACAAAATATATTCTGGTGCTGATCTGACATCTACTTTTCCTATTTTATAATCGGAATAGTATATGCCGGTTGTTCTTAAAGTTGCACTTTTTATCTGTTGTACTAGCAATCTTAGTAGTGGGTGTAACTCGGAAAACAACAGTGCTCAACCGTGCTCATATTTGCTTAATCCATAGATATAGGTTGTGGTCAGGGTACAAAACACTATATATTGTGTTTACAGAAAAGGAAGAAGGTGGAAATAAGCATGCAGCACTTGCAACAACAAGTACTGAGAACGGATGTTTCCGGTATGCCGCTGGAGTGGATTAACTATCAGGATGCCGTGCGCCTGATTACTTTGAAACAGGTGAGTTATACCCTTGGTAGTACCCTGTTTCGGATACGCGGCGGCATTAGCGCGATGACCGGTCAACGAAGTATTATCCCGGTCAACGCAATTCTCGCAACCCTCGGCAAACACCCACATAACTTTCTCTTCAAAAGCGGCTATACCCCTCCCCTCTCAAACAACGCCTTATTCCGTCGCGACCAGAATATCTGCCTTTATTGCGGCAAGCACTTTCCCCGCCACCTGCTTTCCCGTGACCATGTCAAACCCTTATGCCAAAAAGGCGTAGATCGCTGGAATAATGTGGTCACCGCTTGTAAGCGTTGCAATAACCACAAGGCCGACCTTACCCCCGAGGCTGCAGGGATGGAGTTGCTGGCTATTCCTTTTACACCCACCCATGCGGAGTATGTATACTTGCAGGGTCGGCGCATTCTCGCTGATCAAATGGATTTCCTGCTGGCACATTTCCCGCGCAATAGTGTTTTACGTAAACGGGTTGAAAACGGCGAGAGTCTACTCAACTGAAGGTCTTAAGTTAAGTATGAAAATAACCCCTGATACCGCCATGCTGGTCGACTCCAGCATATATATATTTCGCTCCTGGTTTTCCAACGATCCGGAAGACTTTAGCGACCACCAGGGTCAACCCACTAATGCGGTTTATGGCTACACCGGCTTTCTCTGCACCCTACTGGAACAAACCCGGGCGAAAGAGATAGGCTTAGCTTTTGATGAGTCGTTAACAACTTCATTCCGAAATGAAATTTTCCCGGAATACAAAGCCAACCGAGACCCGGCTCCAGTGGAACTGAAACGCCAGTTTGCCTGGTGTAAAGAGATCGCTGCCGCTCTGGGGCTAGCTATATTCGCCGACAATCGATATGAAGCTGATGACCTGATCGGATCCTTGGTTAGACATCATCGAGGCGAAGGTAAACACCTGTGTGTGGTAACCGCCGATAAAGACCTGACCCAACTAATTTCCGGTGATGACATCTGGTGGGATTTTGCCAGACGCAATATGCTCGACCGCGAGGGCATTAAAAACAAATTTGGCGTCTACCCCGAACAAATTGCTGACTTTCTGGCAATAACCGGTGATAAGGTTGATAACATCCCCGGGGTACCCGGTATAGGGCCAAAAGGTGCATCTGCATTGCTGTCCCACTTTGGGGATTTAGAAAACCTGTACGCCCGGGTTGATGAAATCGCTTTCCTCAGCTTGCGTGGAGCCAAGTCTATCCACAATAAGATGAAGGCCAATCAGGAATTGGTTGAATTATCACGCCGACTCACAGGAATCTATGAGCTGGCCGAGTCGGTGGTAGCGGCACCGCAGATTAGTCGGGGAGTGGTTAACGAAGATGCGCTAAATGCTATCTTCGATAAGCTAAATTTCGGTCCGATGTTGAGGCGTCGCTGCCTTAATCTTTAGTGCTAAGGGTTATTGTGCTTGTTCTTCTTGCTGACGTTTTTTCATCTGCTCTATAAACAGATCCAGATCAGGTGTGACAACATTAAGGGCTTCTTCAACCCCGGTACGAACAATACTCACCGGTTTAGCAACCTTGCCGTTAGAAGCCACCTTGCCCCAGTGGCTATTGGCAAAATAATACAACCAGTCACCACGGATCACGCCAAAGTTTGGATTGTCAAATACAAGCTGAGAAACCGCCAGAGGTGCCATATCGATAATCTCAACCCCGTCAGAGTCCAGTTGTAAGCGCAACACCCGACTAGGGGTAAAGCCGTTCTGGATGATCACCAGGGAGTCAGCCCAACGATACATCCCATCGATACCACTGGTATTCAGCGTTTCTGGCATAACCGGCGCTCGCATCTGGCTATCTTCTAGGTTAATAATAAACAACCCATTGCTATAATCGCTTAAATACAGATAGGTATTATCTTTGTTCAACACGATTGAGCGAATACTGAGTAAATCAGTTGAAGCTGCAAATACTTTGGGCGAGCTATCGCCGGGTTTGAAAACATACAAGATGGGTGCCTGAGAGTCAGCGATATATACGCTGCCGTCATCGGCGAGTGCCATATTGGCAAATGAGTGAGGATTGCCATCCAGAGCCATCGGGTAACGCTGCAGTAATTTACCGCTTTTGAGGTCAAATTTGAACAGTGCCGAACGCCCGAAATCCGCCTGCGAATAGTTTTTATACCCGGGTAATGCCGCACTGCTCACCCAAAATATTTTTCGCTTTACATCAACCTTTATATCATAAATGCTCCACATTCCGTTTTCAGCGTCTGCTTGAAACAATGTGCTGGACTTACCCTTATCATCAACCCGCAAAATCCTGCCATCAGCAACCGTGCCAATCAAAAAAGTTTGATTCAACGGATCCCAGTCAATCGCTTCTGGAAGCACAACATCATCTGCAAGGGTTAATACATTTTCTACGCTGCCCGAGGGCTCCAAAGCCCGCACCATAAGGTCGTTGATATACTCATATACCTCGGTACCGCGGAGATTTTTGGAGTCCTCAGTGGCATTAAAATCATAAGCCGCACCCTGGCGTTGCAAGGTCAACATCAAGTCATACGCCGCATTTTTGTTATTTACCAGCGAGTAAGCCAACGCCAGTTGATACATATAATCGGTATCCAGCGGGCGTAAACGGTGCAATTTTTCCATTATTTTTACAAATGCCCGGTTTTTTTTCTGGGCGTAAGCTTTGCTAGCCAAACCCTGTAAGGTTCGTACCGAGTCGGGTAAGGCAATAGCTTTTGCTACTGCGGGTTCTGCCACTATTTCCGGCTGAGGTTGTGCCGTTGCAGCAGTTGTAGCAATAAGAGCAAGAGTACAGATAGCGACTCGGAGAAAATTGTTCATTTGGTATTCCTGATCCAGCTCGAGTATCTATACCAGAGCGTTATAATGAGTAACATGTTATTTTAACAAAGACTGATTCAATTTATCAGCAATCATGCAATCAAAAATTATGAGAGCAATAAAATCTTATGCCTAAAACCAAGCTGCACTACCAAGGAAAATTTCTCAGCCTACTTGAACGAGATAACTGGGAGTATGCAGAGCGCGTGAATACTCAAGGTGCTGTTGTAATTGTTGCCACCACCGATAAACAAGACCTCGTACTGGTCGAACAGTTCCGTACACCGGTAAATGCCCGGGTAATAGAGTTACCCGCAGGACTGATGGGCGATATTGCTGAATTCCGCGATGAATCGGTATTCGCAGCAGCCAGTCGGGAGCTGCAGGAAGAAACCGGCTTTGAGGCGCAGCATTGGAACCACATAATGCATTGCCCGGCGAGCGCGGGGATGAGTAGCGAAACCCTGCATATAGTGCGTGCCAAAGGATTAAACCGCACCGGGACCGGCGGCGGTGACAGCAGTGAAGATATTAGCGTGCATATCATTCCCCTCATTGAGGTTGATCAATGGCTGGAAAAACAACAGCAAGATGGCAAGCTGCTCGACCCGAAAATCTATTCAGCGCTCTATTGGATATCACAAGAACGCTAGAAGATAGAACCTTATTCCTAATTGCCTGGGTTTAAAATACCAGGTAATAGATATTCAGCAGGGATGTCAGCAAGAGTACAATCCAGGTGATAACTGTGCCCGAAAAACGACCCACCGAATAACCGCCTGAACCACTTAGACCATAAGCATGCAGCAGCCGTGCAATCACCAGCAACACCATCAGCACGGCCGCCACCATCGCATCGCCGGCACTGCGCATCAGCAAAAACAGCAAGATAAGAGTAATGGGTACATATTCAATAAAATTTGCATGCGCCCGCACAGCCAGGCTCAGTGGCTCGTTCCCGCCTGTACCAATGCCAATTTTTTCAAGCCGACGGATACTGACTACCCGATAAGACAAGCCCAGATAAATCAGCCCTAGAAGAGAAGCACACACACCAACAATGGTTGAATAATCCATATTTATTTCCTTAAATTGCAAAAACCTCAAGAAGTAAGGCCGAAGTAAAATCTAGATATAGTGTAAAGGATTATTGCTCGGCATACTTATCAGGCAAGCATTTCGTTGAGTCAGCTGGCTTTTGCTAAACGCCCTGGGCTTTCGTGGGGTCTTTCGTGGCAGTATTCTTCGTCAACCTTAAGTCAGCAACAACGCACTATCAGCCGGGTAGACTGGAAGGTTCCTGTGCGTTACGCTTTGCTAACGCAGCCTACACAATACATAGTTTTTAACACCACCGGTATATAGCGCGCCAGCATTAACACACGGGGCGGAATAACCGTTGAAATATATCAATACGAAGTGATGGTCATTATCCGCTGATGAATACAAGCAAGCAAAACACGCTCAACCGGCAATCTCGAATTTTATTCGCCACCCATACTCGACCGGATTATATGCCACCACCGGCCTATTCCGAGAATATGTTGATCTGCAGCCCACATTATCCGGATAAGCAGGACAAACAGGGCATTATTCAAAGCATTCGCTTACCGGAAAAACAACACTACGATCTGGCAGCGCTGATCGACAGCCTGCCAGTGGCGCAACAGCCTGACTTGGTGATTATTCGGCTGGATTCAACATTCCAGCATATACCGGGTAATGTGCAGGCTATTTCCCAGCCGACCATCGGCTTGATTGGCGATACTCATCATATGCGCAGGCCCTTGCAAACCATGCTTGACTACCTACTACACGAACGCTTTGACCACCTGCTAATTGACCATACCCCGCAACACACCCACTGGCTTGCCGAAGCCGGGCTTTCACCGATACTCTGGATGCCGGGTACATTACTGGCAGATCAGTGGATAACACCGTGCAAGAAACCTGAACCGCATGTGATATTTATTGGTCAAATGGGTAAAGCTCACCCGGTCAGGAATCGAATGCTGGAGAGCATGCAGCAAGCAAACATCCCGCTAAAAATCCAGACAGCACCCCAGGCTATCGCCTGCCAACAGTATAATAAGGCGGCTATCACTTTTAATCACAGTCTCAATGGTGATTTCAACTTACGGGTTTTTGAAACCCTAGCATCCGGTGGCTTCTTGCTTACCGAACAACTCGAGCCACAAGCTGGACAGCAGAATTATTTCGAAGATGGTGAGCACCTTGTTTGTTATAAAGGCAGTGACGACCTGATTGCCAAGTGCCGATACTACCTTGAGCATCCTAAGGAGCGCCAGCGGATAGCAAAAGCCGGCCACGCCAGAGTAAAAACTTTATTCTCGGTTCAGCGCCGGCTGAGCAATTTTGATGCCTTACTCTCAGGCCAAATCGAGCCTGCCTGGCAGCAGGAGAATTTTGACAAGCGAGTTCAAGCCTATGGTTGTAAGAACCGCGCAGACTTAATTCAACGCATGGCAATTTATGAGTGGGTACAGGAACAACACCGTGTATTCAAGCAGCTCGAATGCCGCATAAGCCCGAATGCCGATCCACGCATGGTCTGTGATTTGGCAGACTTACCCAGACTGATATTGACTATAGAAAATAATCCTGCCGCGCTAACTCTGGCGGAACAAGCAGGAATTGCGAAAGGTCGGTTTAATAAAGCCAGCTCTAAGCCTATTATCATGCAACTACTGGCTTCAAGTGATATCGAAACCATTGGTATTTCGCCCGATACCGCAGCAATAATAATCAGTGACTGGCTGGATATTAATACAAACTTGAGAAACAAAATCGACAAACTCTGCTCTACAGCAAACTTGACCGCCAGCAATCATACCCAAGGCTTATTTCTTAGTAATTTGGATTGGAGTGATGTTTGGAATAAACCCCCTCACACTTAATCTCTGATAAAAGCCAGTCTTAATATATCTAGTAGTATGCTCTTGGCTAAATACTGATCAAACATCGGCCTCAATCATCTGACTATTCTGGTAGAGATAGGGCAGGATAAACTGGGCAAACTCCTGAAGTGCTTCAACGCCCTGTTGGTTTAGACTGTCAAAATCACATTTTGATATAGCCCCGAAATTCATCTTTGATGACTGTACCAACTCACCCAGCATATGCAAATTTATCTGCTGTGACCAGGCCTGTTCATGCACCACATGCCAGGCGATGATATTTCGCAAAAAACGGCTTGGGCGCTTCAACTTACTACATATCAGCGGCATCCAATAATCCCACATAGGCGCACCCATGCACAACTTGCTGGGAGGGTACATGCTCGCAGTTGCCTGATCAAGAAAGAAAAAATCGAAGCCAATATCGTAAATTCGACCTTGTGTGTCCGCGGCAGAATTGATATCCAGACGGCAGCCATACACCAATCCACCTGTGGCAATTCGAGAAAGCTCGGCAGGTAGATCCGTCTTACTGCGGAAAATGATATCGGAATTTACAATCCCTGAAACCGCTTTATCGGCGGTTACTACAGCATCTAGAAAGTCGTCAACATAAATCAACGGTTTACCCGTAACAACTCGGGCATCCCGGGAAACCTCTCGAAACTCCACCTCTGGAAATCTGTCGATCAGTAGCCGACATTCCTCTTTGCAGTTCAGGGAAACCGGCTCAAACCCGGCCTTTAACCAGGACTCAATCGCCAGTTGCTGGCGATCAACTTCGCCCGCAGACTTATCCCGCGGGGCGATAGAAGTAAATATTTTCATCAAGAGATTATAGCTAGAAAAACGCGTGTTGTCCTAGCGCGGGCATTTATGCCCACGGGTAAAAAGTTAGCCCTACTTTGCCAGGCTAACTGCTACTTACTTCAGCATAGATTTAATAGCGGTAATGATCAGGTTTGTACGGCCCATCAACTGTTACACCAATGTATTCCGCCTGCTGCTCGGTTAACTGGGTCAGCTTGGCATTAATCCGCGCGAGATGTAACATCGCCACCTTCTCATCCAGGTGTTTGGGCAAGGTATAAACATCTTTACCGTATTCATCACCTTTCTGCCAAAGTTCCATTTGTGCCAACACCTGGTTGGTAAATGAATTCGACATCACAAAACTCGGATGACCGGTAGCACAGCCCAGATTTACCAAGCGACCACGAGCCAGCAAGATGATGCGTTTGCCATCAGGAAAAATTACATGATCGACCTGATCTTTGATATTGACCCACTCATATTTCTCTAAGCCGGCAACATCAATTTCGTTATCGAAATGGCCAATGTTGCAGACAATCGCTTCATTTCGCATTTTCAACATATGTTGCTCGGTCAGAACATTATAATTACCAGTAGCGGTAACCACGATATCTACCTGGTCGATTACATCATCGACTGTAACCACTCGGAAACCTTCCATGGCCGCCTGTAAGGCGCAAATTGGATCCACTTCGGTAACCACAACCGTTGCACCTAAACCACTCAAAGATTGGGCACAACCTTTACCCACATCACCATAGCCACAAACCAGTGCAACTTTACCGGCAATCATTACATCAGTTGCCCGCTTGATACCATCAACCAGCGACTCGCGACAACCATATAAGTTATCAAACTTAGATTTGGTAACAGAATCATTCACATTAATCGCTGGGAAAGGCAGCTTGCCTTCATCGCGCAAACGATAAAGCCGGTTTACACCTGTTGTAGTTTCTTCAGTAACACCCAGAATGTTTTTGAGGATATTGCTATACCAGCCCGGCTTGTTTTCCAGTTGGGCACGAATGGATTTGAACAGCGCAACTTCTTCTTCACTGCCCGGGTTATCCAGCACAGAAATATCACCTTCTGCCTCACTACCCAGCATAATCAGCATGGTGGCATCACCACCATCATCGAGTATTAAATTAGGTGTGCCGCCATCATGCCAGTCCATCAACCGGTGGGTGTAATCCCAATATTCATCCAGAGTTTCGCCTTTAAATGCAAATACGGATATATCCTGGTCGGCTATAGCTGCGGCCGCATGGTCTTGGGTGGAGTAGATGTTACAGGATACCCAGCGTACTTCGGCGCCAAGCACTATCAGGGTTTCTATTAAGACCGCGGTTTGAATGGTCATATGCAGGGAACCGGCTATGCGCGCGCCCTTTAATGGTTTGGACTCACCATATTCTTTCTGCAAAGCCATTAGCCCTGGCATTTCAGATTCAGCAATGCCAATTTCTTTATGGCCCCATTCTGCCAGAGCGATATCTTTAATCAGGTAATCGGTGAATTCCCGGCCGTCTAATTGCGTATTCATATTTCTGTAATCCTTGTTTGTAATAATTCGATAATAATTATTGATCAGTATCAGAAACCGGCCGCAGCGCGCAGTTGCTCAGCACAATCTGTCTTTTCCCAGCTGAAAGCACCGGTTTCGGCATTGTATTGACGGCCAAAATGACCGTAAGCAGCAGTCTGACGATAAATAGGTTTAATTAGATCCAGCATCTCGATAATACCGTAGGGTGTCAGATCGAATTGCTCATGGATGATTTTATTAATAACTTCTACCGATACTTTTTCCGTGCCGAAAGTTTCAATAGAAATCGAAGTAGGTTTAGCAACACCAATGGCATAAGAAATCTGGATTTCACAGCGATCTGCCAGACCCGCAGCAACAATATTTTTAGCCACATAACGACCCGCATAAGTTGCCGAGCGATCCACTTTGGATGGATCCTTGCCGGAGAACGCCCCGCCGCCATGGCGTGCCATACCACCATAAGTATCGACAATAATTTTACGCCCGGTGAGACCGGCATCACCTACCGGGCCGCCGATAACAAAGCGTCCGGTTGGATTAATATGGAATTTAGTGTCGCTGCTGATCCATTCTGCCGGAAGTATAGGGTCAATAATATGGGTCCGCACCAACTCTTCAAGATCACTCAAAGAGATATCTTCGGAGTGCTGGGTAGACAACACCACCGCATCTATCCCCACCGGCTTGCCGTCTTCATAGCGGAAGGTCAGCTGGCTCTTGGCATCCGGACGAAGGTAGCTCTTGCCATCATCAAGGTTACGCCTAACCCAGGCTTGGCGTTTAACCAACTGATGAGAATAGTGAATAGGGGCAGGCATCAACACATCAGTTTCGTTGCTGGCATAACCAAACATTAAGCCTTGATCGCCAGCGCCTTGTAATTTCTCCTCGGCACGATCAACACCCTGGTTTATATCACCCGATTGCTTACCAATAATGTTAATAATCCCGCAAGTCCGGCCGTCATAACCCATTTCTGATGAGGTATAACCAATATCACAAATAACATCCCGGATCAGCACTTCAAGATCAATCCAAGCATTGGTTGTGATTTCACCACCGACAATAGCAACACCGGTTTTTACAAAAGTTTCACAGGCAACCCGCGCATTGGGATCTTCCAACAAAATCGCATCTAAAATCGCATCAGAAATTTGATCCGCCATCTTATCTGGATGGCCCTCGGAGACAGACTCGGAAGTGAACTGGGTACTGGACATGGTTATATATCTCTTAATTCGGATAAGGGGATATATTTTACATTCCAGCGTCGCAAATAACCACTGATTTTTACTTTCAATAGCATAAAAATTCGTGCAGAATGTACTCGCGGCGGACTCACCGCAAGTATGAAAGATGCCATCGACAGAAGCATGGACAAACCCCGCAAGTCGAAAGATGCGGATAAAACCAAGGATAATCAGATTTAAGCTTTAGTACCCACCAGCAATATATTGGTTGAGTTGATCCAGTTCCACTTCCTTTTCGCGCAACAGGAAGCCGACCAAGTCACCAATCGAGACAATGCCACAAAGCTCACCATCCTCCAGCACCGGCAAATGACGATAATGGTGCTTGGTCATCAAGCCCATGCAATGGTTAACTTCATCATCCAAATTGGCGCATAACACCGGACTGGACATGACTTCACTTAGTTGAGTTTTCCGCGAGGAACGAAATTTCAGAGCAATTTTTCTCAGGTAATCACGCTCTGAAAAAATCCCAACCAGCTCATCATTTTCAATAATCAGCAGAGCACCAACATTGCGTTCGGCCATGCTTCCAATAGCCTCAAAAACCGACATGGATGGGGGGGCAGTAAAGACATTTTTGCCTTTTTCCGATAAAATTTGCCGCAAATAGGGCATCGCATACTCCCTTCAGTTCAAATGGGGTGTGCTTTAAACTTAGGCTTTTTTATACTAAAGTGCAAGCAAAATAAGCGTATATGCTCAATCAGCGCTCTTTGTCGATAACTTTATACTCGCCCTCAAGGGTTTCTCCCTGACTAAACTCTGTATCCGCCGGTTTGTTTTTGCCTCTGGGTTTAGCATCCTCTGTACCGGGAAACGGTGCTGATGCGCCAGCAGCCTCTTGCATCATACTTTCCATTTCACGCCTGACTTTACGAAAGCGCCAGCTAAAAATAATTCCGCCAACTATTGCTACAACTAGTAACACCAGAAAGATGGCGAAACCAAAAACCACGAACAACACCAACAACACAGCAGCAACAATCGCTGCCAGTATCCGGCTTAAAATACCGCCAGGAGGCCCTGAGCCGGGGGAACTAAGGTAAATGGGCATTAATACATCCTCAAACCAATTCTCAACAAAAACTTAAGTAACTTATTCACTTTCTATTACTTGTAGCAAAGATATTGGGGCGTGACTGGTAATTTCAACAAAAGCAGCAAACCAAGACCTAAAGCGCTAAGTTAAAACATCATATTCAGAACAGTCAGCATTACCACCAGGAACAACACGCTCATTATGCTACCTACACGCACATAATCACTCACTTTATAACCCCCGGGGCCCATAATCAGAGCATTTACTTGGTGGGTAGGAATAATAAAGGCATTGGATGTGGATAAACCAACAATCAACGCATACAGCATCGGATTACCGTTAGTTGCCAGGGCGATACTGATGGCAATGGGGACCAGGATGGTAGTAGCGCCAACATTCGACATCACTAGGCTAAACAGGGTTGCCATTACTGCCAACATAATCTGTAAAGTCAAATCCGAAGGATGCCCAAGAATCGCCAATGACTGCTGTGCAATCCAAGCTGCCGTACCCGTGTTCAACATCGCTTGCCCGAGTGGAATCAGGCTGGCGAGCAGAAACACGGTTTTCCAGCTGACAGCCGCATAGGCTTCATCCATCGTCAACACCCGGCTAATCACCATACCCATAGCACCAACCAGCAAGGAAATGGATAACTGGAAGTCGGTAAACAAAATCATAAACAGTGAGATGCTGAAGAAAAACAGTGCTAAGGCGGCTTTCTGCGGACGCATTTCTTCTTTCGGCAAGTCAGTAGCCACAATGAAATCTTTTTCATTCGCCAGTACCGCAAGCTCTTTCCAAGTGCTGTGACTCACCAGACTATCGCCCAATTCAAGCTGTACCAGACGCACATCTTCGGTAATTACCTCCGCCTGACGATTAATCGCCAGAACAGATATACCGTAGCGTTTGCGCATCTGTACTTCAGCTACTGTTTTTCCAATAAGCTTTGACCCGGGCGGAATGACCACCTCTGAGATGCCTCCGCGAGCTGCATTAAACAAACCGGCAAAGTGTTTCAGCCTCGGTTGAACCCGACAATGGTTGGCAAGAGCAAATTCACCCACCTGCTCCCGTGTACCCATAACCCCGAGAATTGAACCCAGCCAAATCATTTCATCTGCCGGGGGTGCCAGCCTCGGCTCATCGGTATTGCGAATAGCCAACAACAACGGTGCGCCCTGAATTTTTTCCGCCTCACCAATTTGCATACCCACCAGCGGGCTGTCTACGGTAACCAGCAACTCATAAATTTCACCTTTGATGCCATAAACCTCAGAAAAATAGCTTTTGGTTTTTTTCACCCGTCCGCTACTAGCCTGAATTTCACCTTTCGGCATCATGTGCCGACCAACCAGCAGAAAAAACAGCACGCCGGTAGCCAAAAGCGCAAGACCCACTGGAGTCACATCAAACAGCCCGAAACTCTTCAGGCTTTGCGCGCCCGGTGGCAGTGTTTGATTAGCATCTTCGATTAGGTCATTGAGTAAAATCAACGGTGAGGAACCCACCATGGTGACCGTGCCGCCGAGAATAGCGCAAAACCCCATCGGCATGAGCAGCCGATTCTGCGGGATTTCGGTGCGTGCGGATATCCGGCTCACCACCGGCATAAACAAGGCTGTCGCACCTACATTTTGCATAAAACCGGAAATGACCCCGACCGTTCCACTAATCAGCGCCATCACCCGGCTTTCTGTAGAGCCACCAATTTTTAGTATTTTGGCAGCTACAATGTTCATCACCCCGGTACGGTCGAGACCCTCACCAAGAATCATCACCGCTATTATTGAAATAACGGCATTGGAAGCAAAACCATGAAACAACTGATCGGCAGGAACCAAGTTTAATAAACCCAGCAATACCAGAATAATGACTGCGGCCACATCAACCCGCAACTTGAGCCGTTCAAAAACAAACAGCACAACAGTCAGAACCAGGATGGCGAGAACCATCATCATGTCACCGGTCAGTGTCAGTCCTGTTCCCATGCCCTATGTATTACCCTCGTTTAATTCTGGTGGATGCAGACTGAATGATACGCCATCAGCTATGGGGAAGTAACCAGTAGATTTACCGGCATTGATACAATAGATCCCAGACCCCGTGACCCAAGCGCAAACCGCGCCGCTCAAAGTGGGTTTCCGGTCGCCAGTCGGGACATTCAATATAGCTATTGTCGGTTGCTACATTCTGAAATGCAGAATGGGCTTGGCAGACTTCCAACATGTGCTCTGCATAAGCCTGCCAATCGGTTGCCATATGCAAACGACCGCCAGAGCGCAGTTTGCGGGCGAGCAAATCCAAAAAAGCAGGCTGCACGATACGCCGCTTATGGTGGCGTTTTTTAGGCCATGGATCGGCAAAATATAAGCGTAATTCAGACAAACACCCGTCCGCCACCATGCTTTCCAGCACATCAATACCATCCACTGAAATTACCCGAACATTCCCCAGTTGCTGCTGTTCGATTTTTTGCAGAACTGAACCCACCCCCGGAGGATGGACCTCGATTCCAACAAAGTTTTTTTCCGGCTCAGCCGCTGCCATCTGCGCCAATGCATCACCGTTACCAAAGCCAAGCTCAATCACTAAATCGGCATCCCGGCCAAAAGCCGCGTTCCAATCGAACAACTCCGCTTGCCAGTTAATGCCATACTTTGGCCACAGACTTTCCAAAGCTCGCGCCTGCGCCGGAGTTAAACGCCCCTGGCGCAGCACAAAACTACGAATCGGACGATGACCCGGTTTGCGATTGTCGAGTGGGGCAGCAGCCATCAGTTATTCGTATCGGCAAGCAGCAGATGAAATATCGCCATGCGTGCGGGTACGCCCATGACAACCTGCTGGCGAATCAGTGATTGCGGACCATCAGCTACCGCATTACTTATTTCAACGCCACGATTGACCGGCCCCGGATGGAGCACAACACAATCCGGCTGCGCCAATTTCAAACGCGATTCGTCCAGCCCCCAACGCTGGTAGTAGTCATCCGCATCGGGCAATTCCAAACCGTCCATCCTCTCATGCTGGATACGCAACATCATTACCGCATTGGCTCCTGCTAGGGCGGCATCAAAATTTTCCGTCATCAAACTGACATTTTCAGGACACACATCAGGCAACAGTTGGGTGGGCCCAACCAGTCGAATATCATCAATACCCAGACGCGACAACAGTTGAATATTAGCTGCAGCAACCCGTGAATGCAGAATATCGCCGGCGACCACCAGTTTTAAACCATCAAGAGAGCCACGCGCAGCAATCAAAATAGCCGTATCAAGCAACGCCTGACTGGGGTGCTGACCGCAACCATCACCGGCATTAATCAAAGCGATATCAATTGCCTTTTCTGCTAACAGATCATTCAACACACCCGTCTGTGGGTGGCGAACTACTACAGCATCCACGCCTATAGCATGCAATGTTTCCAGTGTATCCCTAAGGCACTCACCTTTTTCAACCGAGGACTCGCCAGCAGATATATTCACCACATCCGCGCCCATTCGATGCGCTGCCACCTCAAAAGAAGTCCGGGTACGGG
This sequence comes from Lysobacterales bacterium, assembly GCA_021648125.1. Lineage (GTDB taxonomy): Bacteria > Pseudomonadota > Gammaproteobacteria > Xanthomonadales > SZUA-36 > SZUA-51. The sequence goes on along the minus strand of JAKITK010000055.1, from coordinate 4,183 downwards.
TGCTGGGTTCATAAAATAAATTGGTGATGATTTTACCCTTGAGCAACTGCCGATGCGCCGCAGCATCCACTCGCCGACTAAACGCCAAAACCCTGCCTAACAAGGATTGAATTTGATGATCTGAGAGTTGCTTAAAATCAAGAAAGTGCTGCATTCGTATATTTTAACCTGAGATGAAGTGAGATGAAGATTAAATTGCGGACAAATAGTTTTAGCCTCATAAACACACTGATTAACAAAGATTATTCACTACAAATGAAATTAAGTGCTAGAGTAGAAGTCAGTTCAGCCAGTTATTGAATTAAGCTGATTGCTACAGGGGGGAGTCAAATTTTTAGTCATTATCAAATCAAAACCCAAATAAAAACCAGCCTTTCTCATGTTTTGAGAATCGTTTCTGCTATAAATCCACCATAGTTTTGTAAACCTGCGAGCTACACAAACAAAATAATGAAGCAATTAACCGACCTAAAGGCGATTCTCCATTCCAAACGGGCTAATATTTATTACTTGGAGATGTGTCGCGTCATGCAAAAAGACGGGCGTGTGCTTTATCTCACCGAAGAAAAAACTCAAAAACAATATTGGAATATTCCAATCGCGAATACCACCGTTATTATCTTGGGAACAGGCACCTCAATTACACAGGCGGCGATGAGAATGCTTGCGCAAGCAGGTGTCTTGGTCGGCTTTAGTGGCGGCGGCGCAACCCCATTGTTAATGGCCACCGAAATAGAATGGCTGACTCCGCAAAGTGAGTACCGACCTACGGAGTATGTACAGGGCTGGATGTCGTTCTGGTTTGATCAAGACAAACGCCTACAAGTCGCCAAACAATTCCAACAACTACGCCTGCAATATATGCAGCAAGTTTGGGGTAAAGACAAGAACCTGCAAAACGAAGGTTTTTGTATTCAAAACGACGCTATACTGCAAGCAATCACTAAAAACATTGCAAGAATCAAGCGCTGCCCGAATGTGACAAACTTGCTTTTAGCTGAAGCCCAACTAACCAAACAGCTATATAAAATAGCTGCAAACCTCACCAAACAAAAAGATTTTGTACGCCAGCACGAAAGTATAGATAATGCTAATGCATTCCTGAATCACGGTAACTACCTTGCCTATGGGCTTGCTGCTACAACCCTATGGGTGCTTGGCATACCACATGGTTTTGCAGTAATGCACGGTAAAACCAGGCGTGGGGCGTTGGTCTTTGATGTGGCTGATCTTATTAAGGACACCCTCATACTTCCCTGGGCATTTATCTGTGCAAAAGAAGGCGCGACAGAACAGGAGTTTCGCCAGCAGTGCCTACAAAACTTCACCAAACACAAAGCACTAGATTTTATGTTTGATGCTGTTAAACAAGCAAGTCAAACAAAATGAATAATATGCAGCTACACCCAGTTCTCAATATACAAGCCATCAATTCGGCTGAATTCTTTTGTATTGTTAGTGATTACAGTCAAGCCCAAAGTCAGCGCGTGTGCTGCAATCCACAGATCATTACCGCCAATAATATTACCCTGTTTTTCCAACACGCTACGAATGTTACCGTATGCCTTTGCCACTTCTACCGAAAGAAGCTGTACCGGCAATCTTTCGCCCAGGCGCTTGATGTTATTGAGCGCGGCTTCTGCTTCACGGCTTTTCAATGCGCCATTATAAAGCTCACCGAAGGTAATAACAGACATCACAACCTCACCCCATTGCAAGCGACGAAACTGCTCTGCAATAGCCGGTGGCCGTCTGTTTTTCAAATAAATACAGGTGTCGGTGTCCATCATAAAACGAGCTTTCATCAATCGAAATCTCGCTCTTGTGGTGGTGCATCATCACGGCCATTTTCCATAAAATCATCAGGCAACGATGCAAATAAATCCATCACATCGGATAAATCATTCTGTTTTTTACGCAAAATCACTTCCTCGCCTCGCTGGAAAATCTCCAACTCTTCAACATCAAACTGGAATTCTTTTGGAATTCGCACCGCTTGCGAGTTACCACTTTTAAATACACGCGTAGTAATCATATTGCACCTATTGTATATATTTGCTGTATATACAGTAACACCGCGCATGTTTAAATGCAAAATAATGCATCTGAAGTCACAACAAAAGAGCATTCAACCATGATGGTCACCTTCGTCGCCCAGTGCGAAAAAAAGGCCCTCAACAGAACGAGGCGAGTATTAGATGCATTCGCCAACCGCATTGGTAGCCGCACCTGGCAAACTGTAATAACCAATGAAGGCTTGCAGTCAGTTAAGAAATTACTACGGAAAACAGCCACTAAAAACACAGCAGTGAGTTGCCATTGGATTCGTAGCCGGAGTAGGAGTGAGTTTTTGTGGGTGGTGGGGAGCAAGGGTAAGTTTAGTGCGGAAGGCGTGGTCCCAGTCAACTATACCAAACAGGAGAATGTTTTGAAAATAGATGATGTTGAAGTTGATATTAAAAAATATATTGCCAATACCAAGAGACAATTATTAACCCAGCATTTATTTGCAGTGGGTTATGTTTCCTATGTGCTTTGCAAACAGCTAACGGATGATGAAATGCTAGCTACGGCGGTATTTATAGCGGGTTGCTGGCACGATATGGGAAAAACTGACCCTGCATTTCAGCAGTGGGCGATGGATAAAACCAAGAAAAAACTAATTGATGACATACCCGAAGAAGGGCAGCATATTGATAAAACAGGTAAATTTTCATTTGAAAAACACCCTAGGCATAATGAAATTTCATTATTACTTTTTGCTCTGCTAGATGATAAAAATGATACGTTTGTGAATAGCAGGAATAGAGACTTAATCCAGCATAGTATTTATTGGCACCATGCCAAGCCTATTCGAAAAGAAGAAATAAAAAACCTTGGAGGGGTGTTTAATAAACTAGGGGCGCAACAGGTTAAAAATTTAGTGCCCGTCTCCCACGGCATACTGGATGAAATTAAATCTCTCACTAGTATCTATGGCTCTGACTTAGCTTTGCTTGATTGTGTAAAGAAGCCTGATGAGGATAGAATTTATGATGTTAAAAAGTTGTACTTGGCCGAATACAAAAGTTATGGTTCAAATGAAAACATAGATAACTTTAAAGGAAATGTAACAATCAATGCAAAAAATAACATTGCACGAACCGTTGTTGTTTCAGCAGATAGGTTGGTTTCAGCATTAAGTGCAGAAGCATTAAATACTCATATTGAAGAAGGTTCACTTCATACTTTATTGGACAACGCCTTACTACAAGAAAGGGGGTTAGCAGCAGATATACAAGCCTGTTTGCAAGGTTTTGAAGATAAGTATCCAGGCAGTGATCAAAACAAACAACAAACTCAAGCAGTGAAAGCCTTAAATGAGAGTGATAAAGCAATTGGCATACTGCAAGGCCCCGCAGGTTGCGGCAAAACTAAGATTGCTTTGGAGTGGGCAGCAAGTAAATATGCAAAAAAAATCATTTGGGTGTGTCCTCGTGTGCAAGTTTGCCAAGGTTTGTTGAATGATTTAACCAGCGCCGAGTACCTACCCAATACCAAGATTGAAATATGCACAGGTGAGTTTAAAACGATTTACCAAAACGGTAAAAAAACACCAACACCTGAAAATGAAGAGTTTTCAGGCGATATTGTCCTTACCACGATTGATCAAGTGATGAATACCGTTACCACACACACAAAAATCACAGGCCTGGTTCAGTATATGAATGCTCATGTGGTGTTTGATGAATACCATGAGTATATCCCGATGGCTGGGTTTAATTTGTTGTTTGCGGAGTTGGTCGGCTGCAAGCAGCAGCAAAGCAAAATGCAAAATACATTATTGGTATCGGCAACACCCAATTATTACTTTGTAAGCGAGCTCTTAGGCATTGATGAAAATGATATTGTACGCATGCCCAGCTTTAATAAAAGCCAATATCAGATCGAGTTTCAGGCCTTTGATGAAAGTCATGAAGATGAAAGCAACCCGTTGTATCAATTACAGCCCAAGAATACATTTGTCATTAGCAATACAGCAATTACGGCACAAAAAAGCTTCATTCAAAATCAAAATGCATATTCCGGCCCAATCTGAACACTGATTCTGGGTCAATCTGAACACCCATTCCGGTTTTATGTGAACACCGATTCTGGTTTTATTTGAACACTTTTCTGGTTTTTCCGGAATCGGTGTTCAAAT
>JAKITK010000054.1 GCA_021648125.1 Lysobacterales bacterium | reverse complement strand
CACGGGCAACAAAGGCAACCAACACCCTGTTGGCACCACCAAAATCCGCCTCATACTTGAGAAAGGTTTGCATATATTCATGCTGTAACGGCAGTTGTTTTTTAAACCCAGTTTCAATTTTGAGGTTGGACATGGCAAATGCCAGACCGATTGTCAGTGCAAAAAATAGGATAATAATAAAATAACGAGCGCCGACAATAGCGGATGCAAACTTATACAATAGTGTTTGTTTAGGTGTATCGGTCATTGGTTTTCCCCTGCCTGATTAGTTGCCTGATTAGCTTGGGGGTCATTTACTAAAATACCCTCAGTACTGGTCATCAAGCTACGCTTGCGGCCGGCCAATACAATAGCAGTGTAGTCAATACCACTGTCTAAAGTTTCAGGTGTTAATTTGAGACTGGTTCTCGAACCCTTAACCAAAACCCCACTGGCACCAACAAGCTGTACCGTGCGTGGGCCCAAAGCTCCGCTCAACAAAGAGGACTGGGTGCCGGTATCCACCGCGACCCAATTGGAGCCAAAATCACAGCTACGGAAAGCATGTCCACGCAAACCGAAAGCAAGCACACATTCATCACTCACCAGCAAAGCCCCAAACATGGAGCCCTCGTAAGGCAGGTGAATGGCTTGCCATTGTTTGCCGTTGTCACGACTGCGGAAGCCATAGCCACGCTCACCAATCATCATTAAGCGTTGATTGGACATCACCACCATCGCATTTAAGTGGCATTCGAGGGTTTCATAACAACCAAGGTCTTCGAGGGCAGCCGCATAATTATTTTCTTCATCATCGGCACTGTCATCAGTAGCTGCAAACTCAGCCTCAATAGTGACTTCATTCAGGTCCAAAAAGTCCCAATCCTGTCCGCCATTTAGGGTAACAAGCAACTGTCCATATGCACCAAGGGCAAAGCCTTGCTGTTTGCTGATAAAAACGATATCCATGATGGGGTCGGCCTGCATATCCTGAAATTGCAATTCCCAGGTATTACCACCATCAGAACTACTCAAAATTGTAGCTTCGTGGCCAGCTGCCCATAGTTTGTCCTCTAATGAAAACACACTGGTCAGCGTTGCTTTGCTGGGTACATTGCTCGCCTGTTTCCAATTGCTGCCGTCTGCACTTAGAAGTATATGCCCGCGTTCCCCTACTGCCACCCAGCTATTACCTACGGCGGTAATATCCAGCAACAGAGATTTCACTGCGAGAGGTTGCTCCTCGGCAAACTCCTGCTCCTCAGCGAGGACTGTACTTAACCCTAAGATAAGAAGCGGTGAGAAAAGCCATACCGCTAGAGAAGTCAAATTAGAAAATTTGGTCATACTGATAACCCACGCGTTTAATAAAAGCAGAGAGTAGATAAAGGAAGGCCAGTAAACTGGCCTTCCTTTGGTGGTGTGGTTCTAGCGTCGTCCGCGCTTGCGTAACGAGGAGGGCGTAAACTGCCCCGGTGTTGACTCCGCAGTAAAGTCATACATCGGACTGGTGTTATCTAACCCTGTTGCCACATAACGGCCCGACTGTAAGTCCATATGAGATTCAATGGTGGTCCAGAAGGTTGGTAAATCATAGTAGTTAATACTATGGCCCTCTGTAACCCGCCACAATTGCCCACGCTTATCGTAGTGATCGATTAGCAGGACCTGATAAGAATCTTCATCTAGGTAGAATGTGCGTTTGGGGTTAATATGACGCATTCCTTCTTTCAAGTTAGCTTCTACCACCCACATACGGTGCAATTCATAACGCATCAACGCAGGATTTAGATGACCCGGCATAACAAACTCATCGTAAGTTACACCCTTAGCATGTGCCGCATATGAGTTGTAAGGCACATACATTTCTTTTTTGCCAACAATTTTCCAGTCATAGCGATCCATGGCGCCGTTAAACATATCGGTCATGTCGTTAGTGCGCAAACCATCTGAGGCGGTGCCTGGATTGTCGTAGGCAACATTTGGTGCACGCCTAACACGGCGTTGACCGGGATTATAAATCCAGGCCTGGCGCTGCTGAGCTATTTGATCCAGGGTCTCATGCACCAGCAGAACATTGCCTGCTAGGCGAGCGGGTGATTCAACCACCTGATAAAAATATATCAACATATTGTTGATATCGGCAAGGGTCAGGCCTTCTTGATAGTACAGACCCAGCAGATCTTCGCGTAAGACAACCACAGAGTATTTGCCTTTGGTCGTCGGTGCTATCTGGTTATTGTAGCGACTCACTGCCGTACCCTTGAACTTCATTTTGTGGTTCCACATCAGTTCCTTTGCGCTCTCAGGGAACGGGAACGGGAAGCCCTCGGCAACACCAGCCACACCTTCACCATCATTGGTTAATTTCCCAGTGGCAGCATTTTTAATGGTCATTTCATAGATGCGCTCAGGGAATGAGGCCGACCGATGAGTAGTGTAAACATCCATATAGTAAGTTTCAGGATAACGCTTTAACAGCGCAATTTGCCCGACACCTAACTGTTCAGCATATTGTTCATAGTTACTGGCATCGATGCGGAATAGCGGTTTCTCGTCCGAGAAAGGGTTCGGATGATGGTCGCCCACTTTATAACCTGCTGGTGGCTCGGTAATGCCACCGGTCCATGCAGGAATTGTGCCTGCATCATTACCGGCTCTTACTGCACCAACTGGCGTCAGATCTTCGCTTAAACGATGAACTTCACCGGGCTTACCCTCGGCCACAACCTGCCCGGCCATCAGACTTACGCCTAGGCCCGCTATCATTATGAGTTTTTTAGTATTCAACATATTTCTGATCTCCAATTAAAATGCGTAGCGAATATTTGCAGCAACGAAGTCACGATCCGAGAGGACATTTTGCCGTCCACCACCGAATAACATCGTATAGCTGAGATCAGCCGACCACTGGTTCAAATAAGTCGCGGCAATCCCGAAGGTTGCTGTTTTGCGACCCTCAACAAAATTACCACCAGGGCCCGGCGCGTAGCCGGTAACATCATGTGCAAATGCCACCCGAGGTGAGAGAGTAAATGCAGTACCGAAGGCACTGTTATAGTCTATCCGGGTAATCAAACGGTAGCCGCCACTGAAATCAGTAGCAAAACCTTTGGTTGCAGTTAGCGGGTTACGCAACATGCCGGTAAGCTGATCAGCACCGCCGCCGGTATCCGTGCCGGAGCCGGCAAATCGGAGTTGGCTCTCTGGCGGTAAATTAGGCACATATGTTGCGCCAAACTCACCTAGCAGTATCCACTCGTCAGCGCCAAAGGGGTTATTCGGGCCAAAGGCCTTGGTCAGAGTGAACTGTATCTGGTTCACACCCAGTTCTTCATAGCCTTGGATGTAATCACCCACCTCGAAATCACCAAGCTGACTATAAAAACGATTGCCAGGTTGTGGAATCAGTGCATTCAGTGGGCTCAAATACCCGAAAATAATCTCAACCGGATCGATTTGCAGTGGTTGGTCCGGCCGGTAGCTCCATTCGCCCTGCAGCGCCCAAGTACCTACTGTGGTATTGAAGCTGATACCAAACATATCAATACCTTCCGGGTATTCAACTACATAGCTCCCACTAATTGCCGAAGGACTATTGATTGCAAGCGCAGAAACATAAGGTAAGCGACTGTGATATTTCAGATAATAGAAGCCAAACTCGGTGTTATGCAGATTCGGTGCAAACCAGCGTAAAGCTACACCGTACTGACCACTGTCTTTAGCAAAATCATCCGGTCCGCGAGGAACATTGGTAGCCGGTATATCCGGCAATAGGCCGAAGCCAAGCACTAAGCCGTTACCACCAGGGGTAGCAACATCGTTACCGGAGAAATAAGCACCGGCGGGATCAGGGTCCGTTTGCTCAAACTCAAACATATATAATGCTTCTACCGTTACATTTTCTGACACGCTGAATGAACCCCAGACCATATCGACTGGCAAAAAGGCTTCTTTCAGCTCCGCACCTGCAAGTCGTAAAGCTGATACATCAATTGGGTTGATCACATTGATACCGCCCTGAATAAAGGTGCTTTCACCCCAACTAACTACCTGACGCCCAACACGAACGGTAGCCGGGTTGTCGCCGATGTCCCAGCTCGCGTAAACATAGGCATCTAGCATACGCAGGCGTGAACCGACGAAATCCTGAGCGATTTCAGATAATTTATCATTACCTTGATTCTCGAAATCATAAAAGTATGAAGCCCGGAAGAAACCACCGAAATTGTCACCGTAGTGAATGTCCAACTCGGAAGTAACTTTAACTACATGGGTAATCAAATCACCTTTGTCATAATTCAGGTTGCCGTCATCGGAATTCGCAGAATAGCGGCCCCTGGCAGCTTCTTGGGCTGCCGGAGGAAAGGCCGAAATAAACGGATTGAAAACCGATTTGGCAACATTGTTGTCATCGCGCTCTTCTACCCGCATTGAAGCCCCGTAGCTGAGGTAGTTATCAAAACTACCCCACCATTTACCGCTCTTGCTGCTGAACTCAAATGCTTGTGCTGTCGTTGTCATCATTACACTAGCCGTAAGACCTGCCAGTATTGCCCGGCGTAAATATTTCGTTTTATTTGTTTTCATCTTGCTGTTCCCAGTTTCGGTGCAAGTTGTGAGTCTAGTTATTGGATTAATTTTTTGCATAATTTACTCCCTACTCCGGCACTAACACAGTTGGGTCATTGACACCCACCGCGGTACCACCTGACAAGATCATGCTGGCCATTTGCCTATGCATTTCAAAGGTTGCGGAGGGTGAGTCTGCCGGGCGAAGCAAAGAACCGTGAGTTGCTGGCGGAATAAAGCGAGCTACGCCGCGTATCCCAGCTGCATCCTGAACTGTCTCAGTAATTGTTGCCAATCCCATCGCTGCAATTAATGGTTCAGTGCCTGACAGTGGCGCACCCGGCACACTGTTAGGAATCACCGCATCACCGATAACTTCATGCAGCAATATAGTATTGCCACCTGCACTCGCCGCCGCCCAGTTAATCGGGTCGGCCGCATCAAGAATAGTTTGCGCCGCCACTACGAACGCTTGGAATCCCGGTGTACCAGGCTCCAGCCCTGCTGCTGACAAGCCTGCACGGATGCGTGGGCCGAAGGCTTCAGAGCCTAGCAACAAGTTGACAATGCCACCGCCGGGAACCGAAAGCACAGCATTTGAGATTAATGAATCAACCGCCAAAAATGGAATGCCAACAATAGATCCAAAACTGTGACCCACGAAGTTCATATTACCGCCATCTAGGTCAGGGTTAGCATCGCCATCAATGGATATACCGGCAAAGATGGTTGCGCTTAATACCGACAAATCAATAGTTGCCTGGCGATTATTATCTCGGGATGTCAGCAGGCTTGCAAGGTTGAAGGAATGGGTACCGGATGAATCAGTGATGCCATCAGGACCCGGCGCCCCTGTAGTATTGCTGACATAGTCAACATCGAAGGTACGCTCGTTGGCAAACGCTCCAAAGGGTGTGTTCTCAATATAGAATGACGCTAATTGCGGGTCTACCGCCGGTACAATACCGTGCAAGGGCTGGTCGATAGCGATGACTGCGAAACCTTGGGATGCCATGGTTTCAGAAATTGCTAGCATATCAGTACGATTACGAGTGATCCCGTGCTGGAATACTACCACCGGCCAGCCTGCGGCAGGCTTAGGCATATCGTTCGGAACCGTCAGCAGAACTGGCACAGTTTGCATATCCCGAATTACCGGGATCGGGTTAGCTACCGTAATTGCTGTAGATGTGGGATCCAGGCCGAATGCGTCAAATGGTGGAATATAGGCACCCGGCGCTGCTTGCCAAAACTGATTCAACGGTGCGGTTGGGTTTTCTGCGCTTGGAACACCACCGTAATAGGGCATGGTAATTACACCAACATAAATATCAGCAATACCTGCTCCGCCAACTGCTGAGGTATCTATCCCAGCTGATGCAACTGTAATTGCAGCAGGCTGAACCGTAGACTGAGTGATTGCAGTTACCGGTGAAATACTCTGGGTGCTGATGGTATAACTAAGAACTATACTAGCGCGATCGACGCCACCGGCAGCAGCTACTGCTTCCTGAGCATTGGTAATCTGGCGCAAGGGCTCTAGTGCTTGTGCTGTCGCATTATCCAGTAATGGGTCCGTACTGTTCCCGCCCGCATCAACTAGTGGGGAAGTGCGCTGAGTAATAAAGTAAGTTTGATCCGGGGTCGCATCATTACCACTGGAATCGGTAATACCTGTAGTCATCACTACCATATAAGTGGTGAGTTCTTTCAGTGGCCTGGTCGGCACAATGGCAACCGTTTGGGCGCTAGCTGCTACTGCAACAAATTCCTGTCCGGGAACTAATTCGGCAACAATGCCGTTAGGTGCTATGGTTCCAACAACTGTCGTTACCTCGAACACCCGCACTGAACTGCCGGAAACTACTGAATCGGGATCAACGGTAGTGCCGGTACCGTCTCTACCGACAAAATTAACTGCCCATGGGGCAACGGTACTAAATCCATCCAGACTGCTCAGGGCCACCGCAGGATCGCTGAAATCAGTTGGGTCCTCAACCGGTATATTCAGGGTAAGATCCGTAGTCCCTATAAACAACAGGTTGATCGGGAATGGCAAGTTACCATCTGCCGGGGCGAACACAGGGGTTAAGATCGCGGTTACCGGTGTCCCCCCACCATTATCAATACCATCGTCTGGGGCGCCCCCACGGTCGGTGCTGCTACCTCCGCAGGCGGTAAGAAAAAGTGCCATGAAGGCTATTGTTAGATAATTTCGCATCTTCATTATTGTTTCCCTGTTGGAAGATTACTGAGTTGAATCATCTATAATAGAGAGTTCTTGTACCTGATTGCAAGCAAGAAGTGTAATTATTGTTAATATAATGTTTATTATGTTTTTTTAAACTAAAGCCATCGGGGAGCTTTAATCATTTTGAATAAAAATCATTCTCATCAACAATGCGGGGCTAAATAGTGCTAAGCAGAACTAATATACTGATTTATGGCACACCTGTTGTCGTCTTGATTCTTGGAATATACCTAACTTCAGCGGGTTGGCCCACAGCCCAGGCAATAACCTTGGCGGTTACCCTGTGGTGTGCCGTCTGGTGGATTTTTGAACCGGTACCCATTCCATTTACATCTTTACTCCCGTTGGCGATATTTCCATTGCTCGGGGTACTCAACGCCGCACAGGTAGCTCAGGCTTATGGCCACTGGCTGATACTTTTGTTAATGGGCGGATTTATGATTTCCGCCGCGATGGCGAAAAGTGGTGCCCACCGACGCATCGCATTGCAAATGCTGCGCCTATTCGGCGGTACTAGCGCAATCCGGCTGGTACTAGGCTTTATGGTAGCAGCCGCCATACTGAGTATGTGGATATCAAATACCGCCACCACTTTAATGTTATTACCGGTCGCCCTGGCAGTGCTGGAGAAAGCTGAACGCCAGCTGGCAATCCCTCTGCTGCTTGGTGTTGCCTATGGTGCCAGTGTCGGTGGAATCGGAACTCCGATCGGCACACCCCCTAATCTTATTTTCATGTCAGTATACAACGAGCAAATTGGTGCGGAGGTTAGTTTTATTGAATGGATGAGCTGGGGACTGCCTGTCGTTATTATCTTTATTCCTCTAATCGCCCTCTGGTTAACGCGCGGCATCAAGTTAAAACAAGCTATCGAATTACCCCATCCCGGCCGCTGGCGCACCGAAGAAAAACGGGTAATGCTGATTTTTGGATTAACCGCTGCCGCCTGGGTCACTCGTACAGCACCCTTTGGCGGCTGGCGGACCTGGCTGGAACTTCCGGGTGCCAACGATGCCTCTGTTGCCCTTCTGGCTGTTGCATTACTGGCGATCATTCCGAATGGTCATTATCATGATGGCAAACCTGACCGCCTGTTAGACTGGAAAACCGCCCAGAAGATACCCTGGGGTGTATTGTTGTTGTTTTCCGGCGGCCTAACGATTGCTGCAGCCTTTGTCAGCAGTGGCCTAGCCGATACCCTCGCCGGCAATATGGAAGCCCTAACACGCCTACCGCCCTACCTTCTTATATTAGGTTTATGCCTAACGGTTACTTTTCTTACCGAGGTCACCAGCAACACCGCAACCACCAGCCTGCTAATGCCGGTATTGGCCGCAACTGCACTGGCCACAGGCATCGACCCGAAGCTGTTAATGATCCCAGCCGCTCTGAGCGCATCCTGTGCCTTTATGTTGCCAGTGGCTACCGCCCCGAATGCGATTATTTTTGGCAGTGGGCAAATCAGTGTTAACAAGATGGCACGCGAAGGCTTCGTGCTCAATTTAATCGGCGCATTTATTATCAGTACCGTCTGCTATTTTGTTCTTTAATGAGAGGGACGGTACCGTTAAGCAGTATATTTTCCATATTCATCTATGAAAGTACCACTGATCACCACAATCATTCTTTGCCACCAAAATGGGTGTGCGGTTGAAACTTTTCATTTTTCGGTCATGCTACGGTAATCCCCGCTTATAGCAAATACACCACCAACTATCGTGGCTATGGAGTCTTGTTCAAGTGCACACTTTTGGGGTCGGTGCTTTAGTCCTGTGTGATGGTTATCGCCTAACAGGTGCAAATCAGTGATTTTGAAACTGGTAGCTCGTAGGTTTGGATGAAGAATGGTAAGCGGTTAATAAACACCGCCCTTGTTCAAGAACTCCGGATCTGATCCATGTCGATGTTGGTTGGCAACAATGCTTCGATGGCCTCCACAGTTTCTGCTTTCGGCAACTCGGTAAACACATAGCGTAGATAAGTATACGGTTCCAGGCCGTTGGCCTTGGCTGTCTCGATCAGCGAGTGCAGGTTGGCGCTGGATTCAACCCCTTTGACCGAAGTACTAAACAACCAGTTTTTTCGCCCCAACACGAACGGTCGGATGGCATTCTCGGCACCGTTATTATCGATCTCCAGATCGGCCATCTTTCAGATAAGCGGTTAGATGATCCCATTCATTGTGAAGATAACTCAACGCCTTGCCGGTTACACTCGATGGCGGTATCTGTGGCAGGGTGTCCTCCAGCCAGCTACGGATTTCTTCTATAATCGGCACCGCCTGTTGCTGGCGCATGGCATAGCGTTCCTCTACCGTCAGTTTGCGCGCCAGAGTTTCAACCCGGTATAGTCTACGGATCAGCGATAAGCCTCGATGTGCCTTGCCGCGTTTCTTATTGCGGCCCTGGGCTTTTACTGACATGGTCTAATAGATTGTACAACCCAGTTAAGAGATAATTGCACGGCTAATTTACGCTAAGCTGGAACACTAGGAAATAAACCATTTTAGCTTTCGGCTCAAGCTATAAAAATCAATGACTTAGAGCGAGAACGAATTAGCCGTGGAGATAATTGAATTAACTGGGAGAAGTAAAATGAGCAAGAGAAAGAAATATTCAAAGGAATTCAAGCTAGATGCGGTTAGCTTGGTGCTGGATCAAAATTATAGCCGCGCAGAAGCGGCCAGAAACCTGGGGCTTAAAAGCAATATGCTTGGTCGATGGGTTGCTGAGCATCGAGAGGCAGGTGATCAATCATTTAGGGGGAACGGTAAGTTAAGCCCGGAACAGGAAGAAAACCGGCGCCTGAAATTGCAGGTAAAACAACTGCTAATGGAGAGAGAAATCCTAAAAAAAGCGACGGGCATCGAAGCCAAAGAAAAGAAACGAAATGAAGTATTCGTTTATTACCCAATATAAGAAGACCTGGCCAATCGACCTAATGTGTCGAGTACTGGGTGTCAGTCGACAGGGTTATTACCACTATCGGCGTAACACGGAAGCCAGGCTGTCCAGCCCGGAACATTTGGAAATGCTGGAATGGGTAAAGAAAATAGCCATTGCTAGCAAGTATCGCTATGGTCGTCGGCGGATGAAAAAAGCGATGAACGCTTTGAGTTTTCCGGTTAGCAGAACACGGACCGTAAAACTGATGAAGGAAGCTGGTATTGCCGTTCGGAGTAAAAAGAAATTCAAGGTAACCACCAACAGCAATCACAAGCTGCCTTTGTTTGAGAATTTACTGCAAAGAAAATTTGATGTTGAACGGCCTAATGAGGTATTTGCTTCAGATATTACTTATATATGGACGCAGGAAGGCTGGTTATATTTGGCGGTTGTAATTGATTTATATTCCAGAAAGGTCGTTGGCTGGAGCATGAGCAACTGTATGACAGCACAGTTGGTGTGTGATGCTTTGAGGATGGCCATCTGGTTGCGCCGACCAAAGGCTGGATTAATCCACCATTCAGATCGTGGCTCACAATATGCCAGTAAAGCTTTCAGGAAATTGCTGAAGGCATATGGGTTCAAAGGCAGCATGAGTCGAAAAGGTAATTGCTGGGATAACGCTGTTGTAGAAAGTTTCTTCGGTAGCCTGAAGCAGGAACGAGTGCATTGGCGGCACTACCAGACCCGATATGAAGCCCAGCAGGATATTCTGGATTATATATCGATGTTTTATAACAGCTACAGGCTGCATTCGTATCTTGATTACAAAAGCCCGAATCAGTATGAAGTAGAAATGGCGGAACTAAGAAAAGTTGCTTAACTGGGTTGTAACAAATACCTTGATCAGGTCAAAATGCCTTTATTGGCCAATCGCTGCTTGCTGGCATACAGGGTTTGTACAGGAAATCCCTGTGTCGCGGCATACTCCACCATGCTTTTACCGGAGGCTTCACAGGCCTGAATATGTTCTATCCAATAACGCTGACGCTTGGTCAGAGAAGACATTAAATTTTGCATCATTTGCTACTCCTGATTTATCAGGTGTACAGCATGACGGGAAATAGATTAGGAAAACAGAGTGGGGTTTACTTTGCGCTTACGAAGAATGAACCCCAACAATGACACGAGATGAATAAAGGGATTTGATGGATGCGTTATCATCGAGCGGATATAAAGGCTGGCACCTATTTTTTCACGCCAAACCCCCAAAGGAATAACAAAAGCAGGAAAACAACCAAGAAAACAGAGTGGGGTTTACTTTGCGCTTACAGTTCTCTGTAAGCTTCTGAAATTTAAGGACGGAAAAGAAGTTATACAGGATCAATTGCAGGAGACGGCTTAAACGGCCATACACCAGGTTTGGCTATAGCTCCTCTATCTGGGGATTGGGCTAGTAGTGAATCTATTTAGATTCTTTATTTTTTCGATTTTCCCCAAAGAAACTCAAAACTATTTGCTGTTGGCTCTTGTCATTACTAACTTCCCCTAACAAGTCAAAATCTTTCATGCAAAAATAATCAGTAACACAAAGCATGTTGTGCTTACTCTGAATGGTTTTTATAAAGTTCAAGTTGGCATCAAGTCTGTTAGAGAAAATAATAAATGGTGCATTATCATAAGCTTTTATAGTTGCACTAATTGTACTCAAGTCTTTCTCCCCGGTACCAAAATTAAACATATTAAAGATATTAGATTCTTTCAAATTAAAAAACATCATAAAAACGCCCTCCCTAGTTAAATAGACAGGCTGTAATATAAACGCTTTCCTTCTAAATTTTCTGACCAGGCTACCGCCATTAAACAAAATATCCAAAATCTTTTTAGTATCTTCGTTAAATGTTATCTTCAAGATTGACCCAGAATCATAATTTACTCCGGATAGCAGGCCGAAAGAACCAGTAAAGCCATGAACAGTCTTTAGAATATGTGCTAGTTCACAAAAATCAATCGGAAGCACTGGTAATACATTATGATCTGCTCGGCACTCTACTCTTTTTAAAGCCCGCCACACCCCTTCTTGAAAAACATGACGTTTAGAAAACAGTAGTCTTTCTTTGTTTGCATGTTGAAAGTCTTTACCAAAAATAAACTTGACATTGTGTTCTATCCCCAGCATGTTTAAAAGAGCAGGGCCAAGATCATAAAGTGCAGTTGGTTCCTCTATACTTTTATTTTCCCCATCAATAATAATCCCCAATATACGGTCACGGTTTAAATTATTACCAAAAAGGTTTCGAATGATATCTGAATTTAAAACTCCGTGGTCTGCAGTGAGAATCAAAATGGAATTTTCCAACAGGTTTCTTTTTTGCAAATTCTGAACAAAATCCCCTAGTAGCTTGTCTAAACAATGAACCGCGTTGATATAACGATCATCTATTTCACTATATTTTTCACAGGAGGGTGAAACAAAGCCTTTTAAATGTGTGCTTATTGTAAGCACGCTTAAATGGAAAGCACCTTTTCCTTGCAGATCAATTATTCTCTTGGTAGCAAAATCAAATAGGTCTTCATCGTGTAAACCCCACCAGTTTTTTGCACCCTCTAACTGAAACTTTTCTTCTTTGTCAAAGTCCTCCCAGCCCCAAACCCTGTCAAACCCATGATCCAATAAAAACCTCCCCTTATTAGCAAAACTCTTATGGGCACCACCAATAAACTCTTGATAATATCCTGCTTTTGCCAACACATCAGTTGCACAAGGCAGATTAAAGTAAGGCCTTTCAGCCCCAAGCAATGTGTTATTCCCCATTACTGTATTGGGAATAAACCCACAGTTTGATGAAATCAAGGCATCCATAGTAAAACCAGCACTTGAGTAATAATTAATTAATTCACCATGTTGCTTCTTGAGTCTATTTATATTTGGGGTTAAGCCAGGAAATTTTTTGGAACTAGTAAAAAAATGACTAAATGACTCTAAATACACAATAATAATGTTCTTGTTGTTCCCAAAATGAGTTTTAATTTCATTTTTTGTTATTGCTGATGCTTGTATGCCTAAGTGGTTAAAAACATTAACATCAGCTAGCTGCGATACCGAGACTGGTACTGCATGGAAGTTATAATATTCTGACAAACCCAAGTATAAACGACCAACAACTGTCGATTTAATAAAAAATATTAGTAAAATAATTGCAATTGAAAACCAGAAGCATTGTTGCTTTACTGTTGTAAATATAACGTTCTTAGTAAGGGTGAAAACAATTATCAACATAAGCGGCAGAAATATTGATAACTCTATTCGATATTCCCTCACCCCCAAAACAACAGCCTTCCACTCGAAATGATAGAACACCTCTACCCCAAAAGTTATTCCGGAAAAGCTGGCAATTGATACCTCTGAAATAATCAGAAGTAATAATAATATAGACAAGATAGCTTTCAAAGTGGTAAGAGCTATTCGTAAATACTTGTTGTTAAAATTACCAGGTAGAGATGTAACAAACAGAAATAGCCCCAGTGAACCAAAAATAATTGAAGATAGAGTCAATTTTTCAAGGAAAATTTCTTTATTATTTAAGTAGTTTGTTTCTGCTATTATCAATATAAGAAACACAGCATATGGGGCTTTATAAAGTATGTTTTTCATTTTATATTAGTTTTTTGCTCTTAATGAACTCTCAATATTCAGATGGTTAACAGAATAGCGCCATGTCTTGGTTGGTTGTGCTTTGCCACCAACCCCTCATAGTTAGTGTCCACCCATAAACGCTAAGCGCTTGAAATAATTAAAGAAAACCTTGTTTGAGTATGTAAAATTCCGAGGGTTTTTGTTTTTGTTTTAAGTTTTAAATCAATAGCTTGAATTAAAAAAAACAAAAACCCTCGGAAGATAACAATGCGAGAAAACCACACCGTCCAGAGTAGTATATTCGAATATTACGCAGAACACGAGATCGGCATGGAATTACAGTTGATGTCGGCATGGTTGGATCAAAATAGAGGCCTGCTTGATTGGGTCGCTGCTGATATCAACCCATGCGCCGTTTTGAAGAGAGCTATAGTCAAATCTGGTGTATGGCCGTTTAAGCTGTCTCCTGCAATTGATCCTGTATAACTTCTTTTTCATCCTTAAATTTCGGCTCTTCCCCTGATCGAGTGGGTAGGCAAAATAAATCACCGCGAAGCGGCTCCGTCCTTGACAGGCGGAATACACGCCAGATACTCGGTAGCCATGAAGGGATTGGGGCAGCCTGATTAGAATCCTGTGGATACCCATTACTTATGCGGCCTGCAGATGATTTTCAGTATCCATAAAAGACCCCAATCCCTTATGCCGACCATCTTTTGGCGTGTATTCCGCCTGTCAAGGATGATTTGTCTCATTTTTAACTGTGCCTACCCACTCGATCAGGGGAAGAGCCGATAAAACAAACCCACACCTATTATCACATCGCCTTGAATCATTGTGTCTGAATTTTGTTATATTGGACGAGATTGTTCAAAAATCAAACAAGTTCTTTTTGTGTTGTAATTGTTCGGGAGAGATAATGATACGGTTAAAAATTTTAAGGAGTTGTTTTTGAAAATACTGTGTTTTCGGTCTGGCACTAGTTAATAAGTACCAACGAAAATGTATTTATTTATAAACTTTCTGCAGGCTCAGGATCAACTGATATAGTAACCGCAGGGCTTGAAAACCTCACAACTAGTACCGTAACCAATGCCGTTACTACGTTTGGTCATGCGTTTAAACAAGGAGATGTAACAACTGGCACTGTTATTGGTGCACGCCTATCTGATGGCACAGATGTACCAATTCAGCTAATCAAAAAAGCCACTTACAGTGATGGTTCATTGCGTCATGGAATAATAACAGCCAATATTCCTGTGTTAACGAACGCAGGAGATACGCTAACTCTGAGCACTAATGGTACTGAACCGGTGGGCGATGATGTAAGCATAGCGGACATTCTTGCCAGTAATTTTGATACGCAAATAAACCTCAATGTTGATGGAACTCTCTATAGTGCCTCAGCCCGTGATTTGTTACAAAACACCACGGCTGATACATGGTTTAGTGGTTCATTGGCAAGTGAGTATTTGGTCGGCGGAGCGGTAAAAACCAGCGGCGGCGATGAGCATGCGCACCTTACTGCCTATTTTCATATACGAGCCTCTGCTGGGTTAAGTCAGGTGCGGGTGGATGTTGTTTTGGAGAACAATTGGTCATTTGCACCAGCTCCAGGTAATTTGAATATCGGTAATGCCACCATAAATATAGGTGGTGTGGATGTATTTAATGAGAGCTTTACTCATTATTACCATAGTCGCTGGCACAAGCAGTTTTGGTGGGGAGGCGATACTGAGGTTTATGTAAAACATGACCATGATTATCTACAGGCAACAAAAGCCATTCCCAAATATGAAGATCTTACCCCAAGTGAAGGTTTCCTAAACAGCGTGCGTCAAAGCGTGCTACCCATGCAAAATGGTGACCAGCAAGCCAATATGCAAGACCCTGGTTTTCAACAAGGCATTGGGCCATTACCTAAATGGGATGCGGTTTATGCCATTAGTGCTGATCGAAGGGCTTTTCATTATATGCTTGCCAATGCCGATGCAGGTGGTTCATACAGTGTCCATTATCGAGATAAAAATACAACTTACCCAATTAGCATTGATGATTATCCAAGTGCGACACTCTCCGATACTGTAGCCAGTGTTCCACCCTGGCCTCAGGTTACTGGTGGCAATCCATACTATGAAGGCAATTGGGCATCGCACCAACCATCAATGGGGTTTTTGCCCTATATTGTGACAGGTGACTATTATTACTTGGAAGAGGCACAATTCTGGACTGCATATAACTTGATTTGGACAAATGCGGTTTATCGTAATTATGCAGCTGGCTGGTGGTATACCGGATCATTGCGAGGTCAGGCATGGGCCTATCGTTCATTGGCTCAGGTTGCTTATATTACGCCAGATGATCATGCGATGAAAAATTATTTCAACGCCAAATTACAGAGCAATATAGATCGAGACATCCAGCGTTATGTTAGTCCAGGTGGACAATATCAGAATAATCTAGGTGCCATGTATATGGTAGAAGGCAATGATCAATATCGATTCTATGACTATTTTATGTCTTGGGTTGTGCAATATATAGTTGATTTGGGCTTTGAGCAAGTGATTCCTTTTCGTGATTATAAACTGCAGTTTCCTATCGGTCTGATGGGAATCAATGCTGGGGAGTATTGTTTTCAGGTTGCAGCCCAGTACACTTGGGAAGTTGGGCCTGTTGGAACAAGCGTCTTTTACAATGATTTTAATGAGGTATACAATGCAATGTACCCCCAGTTAGCGGGAATTCAATGTGGATCTCAAGCCATGGCTGATGCCTTAAACGTTAACTTAAATGAAATCACCGGAAATCAATCCAGTACCAGCTATTATTTTGCCAATTTGCAGCCAGCTCTGGCAGCCGCGGCAGACTCAGGTTTGTCAGGAGGACTAGATGCCTGGAATCGAGCTCATCTATCAGGCATTCATCCAGATTATAGTGATGAACCTATCTGGGCTGTGATACCACGATCAAACTCATCCATAGTTGCAGTTAATTTTAGTGCTGATTCTATAAATATATTTGAAGGTGAATCAGTGACACTCAGTTGGTCTTCAGCTAACGCAGATACTTGTACTGCATCTGGCGCATGGTCTGGTGATAAAAATACAAATGGTACTGAAATTGTTAGCCCAAATGGCGATAGTATTTACACTCTTGAATGTTCTGGTCAAACAGGTACAAACAGCAGTTCATTAACAATAACCGTAACCATAATTAGTGATTTAATATTCAGCAATGATTTTGAGGAAATTCTGCAACTATTGGATGAAACTTTCACAGGTTATAGTGCCAATACAGATCCGTTCGATTGGTTTGATACAGGAGCCAACAATAGCATGCAAGAAGATGATAGTCTATTTAAGGTCTTTGATATAGGCGGTAATATGGCGTTTGGGACTAGCAATGTTAATTCAACCAATATCCACAGCCATTATATTGGCACAGGAAGTGATGATTGGAGCAATTATATATACAGTGGGCGTATGATGATTGAGGGCGACAATGATAATATTGGAGTCACTTTTTACTCTGATTATCCGAATTCTGATCGTTATTATCGTTTACGCCGAGAAGGCAGTTCAGGTTTCTATATTTCCCCTCACGGAACCAGTTGCACTGGTGATACCCAAACAGGAATTACTCCTGCTGTTGGCGATTGGTATGAATTTGTTGTTGATGTGCAGAACACAGGCAGCAGTACAAGCATCAAAGCAAAGGTCTGGCTCAGTGGTACAGCAGAACCAGTCACTTGGCAGGTTGATTGTAGTGATAGCAGTGCCACACGGTTGTTAAATGGGACAATTGGTATTTGGGGGGTTGTTGGTGGTGATGATTCTGGAGATAAGCTATGGGACAACTTAGAAGTGGTGCCCATATTCTGATGTGGTGTGCCTCGTTTTTTCTTCAAAAAGAATTAATTGATATTCCAATGGTCACAATGATATGGTTCCACGAAGAAAGTTTAATCAAACGTTGTTGGTTTTAAGTGCCGTTGAGCTATTGAGCAATAGCTCTTGGGCACAATCACATCATCAAGATTTGCTGTTTAAGAAAATTCCGTCATCGGGTCAATTAATACCAGCTATTGGCATGGGTACTTGGATCACTTTTGATATTGACCAACCAACCAATCAATTGGAAAATCCCCTCAATATTCTCAAGGCATTTTTTAAAGCCGGTGGACAAATGATTGATTCATCACCCATGTATGGTCACGCCCAAAAAGTACTGGGACAGATACTGCCGCAATTAAACCAGAGCAGTCAATTATTCTCAGCCACAAAAGTTTGGACAATTGGAAATGACAATGGTATTAAACAGATGGAGCTATCCAGAAAGTTATGGAAGATTGAGTCATTTGATCTGATGTATGTACATAATATGCTTGATTGGAAAATTCATTTACCTGTATTAAATAAAATGAAGGATCAAGGCCAACTAAAATACACGGGAATCACCACGCCTCACGGTCGCAGACATTCCGAATTAATAACAATGATGAAAAACAATCCCATTGATTTTATCCAAGTTTCATATAACATGTACGACAGAGAGATTGAAAAAGAAATCCTACCCTTGGCCAGAGACCTGGGGATTGCTGTTGTCATTAATCGACCATTTCAAACTGGTGGATTATTTTCTCGAATGGGTGATAAATCACTGCCTCAATGGGCAGAAGACATTCAGTGTCAAACATGGGCACAGTTTTTCCTCAAGTTTATCATCTCTCATCCCTCGGTAAGCTGCGCCATTCCCGCTACATCTCAAATCTCACATATGCAAGAGAATATGTTTGCTTTGAAAGGAAAAATGCCTGATCAACATATGCGTCATGAAATGATTAAATATGCATTTAATCAGACCTGATTGTTCCATCAACTCTATAACCTTAAAATCACCACACAGAAGTATTCAAAACCAAATCAAGCTATGTCAGATGTAAAATTGTTATTGTTAAGAAAACAATGGTTTAAGCTAAAAGCCAGGGAGTTTATTCAACGTTATGCCTCGGGATTAATGGTTTTGGTTCTTTTTTTGCCAGGAGTGGCCATTGGTGATAATTTTAGGATATTGTTGTTAGCGGCGACAAAACCTTTGTTGATTGTGGTACTCAATGAAGGATCATTTGTGTCTAAATTTATTTGGTTTTTAGTTTTATCATCTTTATTTATAGTTTGGGCTCGTGCCCAAAGAGGCGCTATAACAGGTGGTGCTTTTGCACAATTTATACATTCATTACCCATTAGCGAGCGTATTAAAGATCAGAACAATATAAAAATGTTGTTAATCGCCAATCATTTTTTATGGTTTTTTATCATTGCTGGTTTTTACTTCCTCAATCAATCATCGCAATTTATGGTACTTGACAATTTACGCTATCTCTTTTTAATGTTTTTATTGGTCAGCTTTCAGTATCTTTCGGTATTTAGACCACAAAGGCAATATTTTCTTGTTATGATTGTTTTATCGGTTGGTTTTATTGTGCCAGTTAATGCATTTTTTCAATGGATATTGTTAATCACTTTATTTATGTCACTCGTTTTTTTTATGAAATATGTGCTTGCGATAAAAGACCAGAAGTTCCTTACAAAAAAATCGAGCATCAACAAGGTCATTGAGAATAATATTGCTCACAATATATACATCCAAATGTTGTTTAAATCAGGACTCTCCAGCACCCTGTTCCGCTTTGGAATTATCGCACTATTAATAACGGGTTTGTCGTTGTTAGCCAACCATTTTTCTTTATTAAATGATAATGATTTACGCCCCTATGCCTACGTGCTTGAAGCCATCCTTGCTTATTATCTGAGTGGTTTTTATGTGGTATTTGCCGATGAGCGTAAACAAATGAAACTTCTGTTTGACAGTTTACCGCTGCAAAAAACGTATTGGGGCAAGCGTG
>JAKITK010000053.1 GCA_021648125.1 Lysobacterales bacterium | reverse complement strand
AGCAACTTGAAAGAAAGGTCCTCGGTATCATGAGAAAACTACAAGCCCTTCCGGCTCGGGTTAAGAGCTACTTTTTACATCCAGCAATTCAGTACGCTGCATAGGGTATTTGGATGCTAGGTTAATACTTAAATATTTCCGCGTTTATATACTGACTTTCACGCTATTGGCGACTATCATATACAGCAGTTATAAACAGGTATTCACAATGTCACACAGAACCTCTGATATCGAAAACAACGGCCCACTGAGCAAATTTTTAAACCAGCTTAGATACAAAGAAATTTATCGTCAGGCAATTGGCATCTTGTTGTTGATGGTTTTCGCTGTATTTGCAGCGCCACAGCAACCTTGGGCGGGAATAGGAGTCGCTATGGTGGTGTTTGGAGGTGTTATTCGCTTCTGGGCAGCCGGTATGGTGATGAAAAACCAAGTATTGGCAACTTCCGGTCCTTATGCCTGGGTTCGCCACCCGCTTTATGTCGGTAACATATTGATATTGTTTGGAATGGTGGCTATTTGTTTGAGTTGGTGGATACTGGCCGTAACGGTATTTTTCTTTTGGTTTTTCTATCCGCCAGCGATTAAATATGAAGATGGTAAGTTATTGAAAATATTCGGTAATTCTTGGAAAAAATGGTCATCACAGGTACCTGCATTAATGCCAAGATTAAGCCCCTACCCACATAAAAGCGAGGATTCATGGGATCTTAAACGCGCGATTGGCCGTAATGGCGAGATGTATATACTACTTTGGGTGGCAGCCAGTGTGGTGTTAGCGTTTTACCTCAATAGTTAAACCAAGCACGCCGATTAGTGCTGCATCGATGAATGCTGTGATGTTGTCTCTGGATTGTGTCCGGCGTGTCCTCCTGCAGTGTGCATCAACAATGCCCAACCACCAATCCAGATGGCAAACAACATCATTGCCAACCCTATTGCTCTTCTGGCCTGTAGTGATGAGCGTAATTGCGACAACAGCGGGCCGGCAACGGTTATCGAGGTTAATGCAGGTAATGTACCAATACCAAAGGCCAGCATAATCAAGGCTGCGGGAAGAGCAGAACCACTTGCGGCGGCTGTTAGCAAGACAGTATAGACAAGCCCGCAGGGCAACCAGCCCCAGATTAGCCCCGTTCTTAATGCTTTCCAGTTAGGGTTTTTGGCCTGATTGCTGTTGGCAGTCACACCCATTATTCGGCCCATTTTTTGCCATAGCCGCCCTCCCCCACGCTCCAGCCAACCAAGATAAGATTTGTTGGTAAGGTACTGTAATCCAATCAAAAATATCATCATCGCGGTCAATAATCGAAGGCTTATCCCCCACTGCTTAAACTCAACAATAAGCCCCACAGAGCCCATCAGAGCACCAACAATGCCCCCCAGCATGGCATAAGATCCTATTCTTCCGAGATTAAAAATCAGGGCTTTGCGGAAAGCTTGCCATTTGCTCGCGCCCGGCTCGATACTGCCGGCACCCATGGCAGCGGCGATACCACCACACATTCCAAAACAATGCGCACTACCGAGCAAACCCACCATAAACACGGCAAACATGGTGGTAATGAGGGTCATGCGTTAGTCACTGTTATGGGGCTTATTTGATTGAGAGTCGGGAAGTTTTTGGTCTGAGTATTGTTGGCTGCTCTGGTCATCAGAGTCACCACCTTCATCATTATCAAGCGTTTTTTCTTTATCCATAATGATGCCCCAGCCAGGACTGTCAAGGTCTTCGAACTGACCGCCTTTCAAGGCCCATACAAACAACCAGATAGCAAGACCTGAGAGCATAAGACCTAGCGGGATCATAAAATAAAGGCTCGTCATAAAGTGACCTTTGCAGTAGTGGTTTTTACATGTGAAATTCTCATGGCATTTAAGATCACTACCAGTGAGCTTAGTGACATCCCAATAACAGCCATCCACGGAGCAACTAGACCGCTAACCGCCAATGGAACAGCCATGAAATTGTACAACAGCGACCAAGCTAGGTTTTGTTTTATTATCCGGGATGTGAATTTGGCAATAATGTGCGCCTCAACAATAGTGTTGATGCTATTGGCGGTAACGATGAAATCCGCACTGCTTTTTGCCAGATGAGTTGCCGAGCCCATAGCCATAGAAACATTCGCACCCGCCAGTACCGGTGCATCATTTACCCCGTCGCCAACCATCAACACCCGTTCACCATTTTGTTGAAAAGCACGAATAATATCCAACTTGCTTGCTGGTAGTTTACGCGCCCGCCAATCGGCAATATTCAGTAACTTAGCAACCCGCTGAACTTCTTCTTCAGAGTCACCGGAGAGCATCGTAATTTCAAGTTCAGCACCCTGTAACTGTTGGATAGTTTCAATAGCTTCAGGTCGAATTTCATCTGCCAGAATGAGCTGCCCGAATACAGCCGTCGTATCGCCAATATATATTGGCACACCTACAGGCTGCTTCACCCCGCCCTCGTTCGCTTGTTTTACAGCATATTCCGGGTTTTTATTTAGCGCGTTAACAAAGCGTAATTCGCCCAAACGATAACGCTGATCGTTAACCACCGCCTCTATCCCCTGCCCTGCATAAACTTTAAGCGCTTGTGCCTGATAACCCTCGCTATCCAAATTCGCAAACGCCGTGGCCAAGGGGTGTTCTGATGTGCGTTCCATTGCAGCAGCTAGAGCGGCAATACTCTCTATCTTCCAGTCCGGTTTTAATGAATTGATTTGTTCGATTCTTAATTTACCCCGGGTTAATGTTCCCGTTTTATCAAAAACCACCCGCTGAATACTGGCAAGCACATCAATAGCATTGGTTTTTACAATCACCAAACCAGCTTTCATTAACCGCCGACTGGCCGCCGCCAGAGACGCCGGTGTAGCCAGTGAAAGCGCACAGGGACAAGTTACTACTAGCGTTGCAAGCGCAACTTCGAAAGCTTGTGTGGGGTCGATGAATTGCCACGCTACCCAGGCACCAGAAGAAATCAGTAACACTGCGCTGACAAACCAACTGGCGATTTTATCCGCCTGTTCGGCTACTTTCGGTTTGTGCAACTGGGCTTCGAGCAAAGTACGCCCAAGCACACTGATCGCTGTTGCCTCACCACAGGCTGTTGTTCGAATGGTGATCGGGTCGCCCAGATTTACGCTGCCAGCCAGAACCTTTTGCGCTACTGTGATGGCTCGGGGTAAAGACTCACCCGAGAGAAAGGACTCATCTAACAGGCTGCATCCACTCACCACTTCACCATCGACAGGTACAGTATGCCCTTTCGGAATTAATACAAGATCACCGCTTTTAATGTCAGCGATGGGTACTGGAACGGGTTTATCCGCATCTGCGTTATCGCCATCTGTCTCAAGACGATAGGCGATTTCCGGCAACAACCGAGATAAGGCATTGCCAAGGTCGGCGCTTTTACGCCGCAAGCTAAATTCCAAAAATCGCGCTAGCAGTAGCAGGAAGACAAACATCACCACAGAATCGAAATATAAGGAACCCTCACCCCGCATATAGTTGTAAATGCTGGCACTCCAGGCCAAAATCAGGGCAATGGCAACTGGCAGATCCATGCCCGGCCGGCGGGTTTTAATGCCATTCCAAGCGCCTATAAAAAAGGTTTGTCCGGAGAAAAACACCACAGGCGTTGCTACTAATAAGGATATTCCTTCGAGAAAACGACGCATATCAGCTGAAATTGTGGACAAATCAGCGGCGTATAAACCCACCGTATAGGTCATTACTTGCATCATTCCCAAGCCTGCAACCAGCAGGCGAATAATGGCTTTGTTTCGCGCTTTGCGAAAAACCTCTATATTCCGGTCTTCACCCATCAAATGCGGTTGATAGCCCAGCTGCTGTATTGTTTGCATAAACTCGCTGAGTTTAATTTGATCGCTACACCAGGTGATTTTTGCAAAGCCTGATGAGAGGTCTATCTGAATGTCTTTAACCCCTTTTTTCTTGACTAACGCTGTTCGCAACAGCCAGATGCAAGCGGCACAGTGCAGACCTTCAATCAATACCGGCAGGCTACGATTACCGTCGGGCTGAAGTTCACCCCAGTACGACTCCCGCTGGTCGAAAGCCAGCCAGTCATCGAGTCGAGCTAGCTTATCTTCATTAACTTTGCGAGAATTACTGTCGCGGAAGCGATAATATTGATCGAGATTTCCCGCCTGAATAAATTCTGCAACCGCTTTACAGCCGTGACAACATACAGGGATTGCCTGCTCACCGACAGCAACTGTTATGTTGCTACCGAGCGGGATGGGCTCCGCACAATGGAAGCAGCTTTCGATTGCTTGGCTCACTAAAGTTACTTGCTCTAGCTGGTCGGCGACTTAATCGGGCTGCTCAGGCTTCGGGCTAGCCGTGCTGAGACCGGTTTTTTTGGCTGGGCGCATTTCTGCACTGATGCTTTGTTGCTCTGATTTCTTGATCACCAAATAGTCCGGGTTTTTAATCGCTATCACTAAAGTCGATATGCTCGCAATAACCGCAGCCATCGGCAAAGCCATAATAAACCAAGGCCAAAACTGTTTATACCATGGCTCAGTATCTAATTGTTGCTTGTTAATATTGGTCATTTAAAATTCGCCTTATAGCCCGCTAGCAGGCAGGAAAAACCGAGCTTTCAATAGCAGCTCGATATCTTGTTTATCTTTTGTTGTAATTTTCAGGTGAATGGTGCGCCCACCTGCACCACTCGAACGCGGCGCACGAATCCGCAAGATAAAATGCCGGGTAGTTTCAGCGGCAATACTGGGGTCTTTATCCATATCAATTTCGCCGCCTTCAAAATCAGTAAGTTTTATGGAAAGCTCATGTGCGCTGCGGTCCATATTGGTTACCGACAGCGTGTAAACATTTTCTATTATGCCATCAGATAATTCGCGATAGAGGGCATTACGGTCGCGCATTAACTCTGCGCGCATGGGTGTTCGGGTTAGTAGACCATAAGCCCATACTGCGACTAAAGCGGCCAATAAAACCCCATAAAAAATCATCCGCGGACGCAATACATGCGTAGCCTTCTGGGTCTCAGCGTGTTCAGTGGTGTATTTAATTAAACCGGGCTCATAGCCCATCCGGTCCATTACCTGGTCACATACATCAATACAGGCAGCGCAAGCAATGCATTCATATTGTAGGCCATTACGGATATCAATACCGGTTGGGCAAACCTGAACACAAAGGGTGCAGTTGATGCAAGAACCCAATCCTTTTTCTGCCGGGTCGTCCGTTCGTCGGCGTGCACCACGAGGCTCACCGCGTTTGGCATCATAGGAAATGATCAAAGTGTCTTGATCAAACATGGCGCTCTGGAACCGCGCGTAGGGACACATATATTTACACACTTGTTCGCGCATAAAGCCGGCGTTGCCATAGGTTGCAAAGCCGTAAAAAATCATCCAGAAAGCTTCCCATGGCCCTAGGCTGAAGGTTGACACCATTCCCCAAAGTTCTCGAATAGGGGTAAAGAAACCAACAAAAGTAAAACCTGTAATTAATCCAATGACTATCCAGACAAATTGTTTGGTGGATTTGCGAATAATTTTATCCGCATTCCATGGCGATTTATCGAGTTTTTGGCGCTTATTTCTATCACCTTCAATCAAACGCTCAACTTTCATGAACATTAATGTCCAGACCGTTTGCGGACAAGCAAAACCACACCACAAGCGACCTGCTAGCGCGGTAAAGAAAAACAGCGATAAGCCGGCAATAATTAACAGTAAAGCTAAATAGACAAAGTCTTGGGGAAATAGCGTAATTCCAAAAATATAAAAACGCCTTGCCGGCAGGTCAAACAATAATGCCTGGCCGCCATCCATTTGCAGCCATGGCAAAAGGTAAAAAAGACCGAGCAGTATCCACAAGGAAATATTCCGCAGGGTCTGGAATTTACCGCTGACCCGGCGCGCATAAATTTTTGCTTCTGCCTGTATCAGGCCAGTATTTTGCTGCCCTTCATTAGCTGTCTTCATGACCCACTACTTTTCCGCCCTTGAGGCCAGGGACGCCCTGCTCCGGCAATTTTATACCGGCAACCTGTACGCCGGCATGTACACTATCAGGGCCGGTTCGAACCAAGTAGAGGGTCAGCGCAGCGGTTACAATACATACCACCCAAAGAAAAGCAAAACCCAGGGTATAACCCCATTCACGACCCATATCCCATTTTTCAGTCCATGCGCCGGTCATGGCTTGTGGGTCCAGTAGCCCGAAAATCACCAGGCTACCCAAGCTAGCACCAAGGAAAGAAACCCACAGTGCGATGCCAATATCCCGTTTTACATTGACGCCTGCATGAGTTTTAGTTTC
The DNA here is from genome assembly GCA_021648125.1 of Lysobacterales bacterium. Taxonomy (GTDB): domain Bacteria; phylum Pseudomonadota; class Gammaproteobacteria; order Xanthomonadales; family SZUA-36; genus SZUA-51. The sequence goes on along the minus strand of JAKITK010000053.1, from coordinate 13,320 downwards.
CTGCCTGCCGTGATTCGCCATTATTTCGCCAGGCTAGAAACATAAGCCGCAATCAGTCGAATTCGCTCTTCAGTAAGAAAATCTTTTTGGGCGGGCATATTGCCCATGCGCCCGACGGATATCGAGTGCGCAATTGCCGCTTCTGAGCCACCATAAAGCCAAATATTATTGGCCAAATTAGGCGCTCCCATCGCTGGGTTGCCCTCGCCTCCGGGACCATGACAAGCCACACAGTACATGTTGTAACGCGCCTCACCCTTCGCCGCCAGTTGCGGGTCAGCCTGCTGACCGGATAACTGCCTAACAAAGGCGGTGACTTCCTGTACTCCGTCATCATTTAATGCGGACTGCCAGGCAGGCATAACCCCGGTACGACCATAGGTAATTGTCGTCACCAGACTGTCGTAATCTCCAGCGTAGAGCCAGTCATCATCGGTCAGGTTAGGAAAGCCTCGTGCACCACGCGCATCAGAACCATGACAAGCTGCGCAGTTAGCGGCAAATAAACGGCTACCCGTCAGTAATGCCTGTTCATTCTTAATCAATTCCTCAGTGCTCAATTTTGCAAGCGGAGCAAACAATGCTTTCTGGGCTTCATGCACCTCTCTAGCTTCTTCATTGTATTGGCTCACTCCTGTCCAGCTTAGCAAGCCTTTGAAATTCCCCAGACCAGGATAAAGCGCCAAATAGCCTAAACCAAATATTATGGTGAAATAAAACAAATATAGCCACCAACGAGGCAACGGATTATTGAGCTCTTGAAGGTCTTCATCCCATACATGCCCGGTAACATCGCCCTCCTTTGACTCATTAGCTTTGTTTTTAGTCGCCCATACAATCAACCACCAACAGGCAAGAATATTGGCAAGAGTGACAATTATGACAAACCAGTTCCAACCTGTGCTCATCATGGCTGAGTCTCCTTAGTTTCATCAGTTTCATCTTTTGGCAAATCATCTTCTACCGCCAGTTGTGCAGCCTCCTCAAACGCCTGCTTGCGTTTGGGGCTCCAAGCCCAAAATACCAGCACACAAAAGGTGATAAATAAAATAACCAGTACCGTACTGCGAAATGTAACCAAATCCATAATTACCTCCCGCTGCGAGCCAGACCAAGGCCCTGTAAATAATGAATCAACGCATCAAGCTCGGTTTTGCCTTCAACAGCCTTTGCAGCACCGCTAATTTGTTCATCGGTATAGGGATCACCAATCATCCGCAAGCGGCGCAACTTCCTAGTAGTGATTTCACCATCTATGCCGTTTTCAGCCAACCATGGGTAGCCAGGCATATTCGATTCAGGCACCACATCGCGCGGATTCATAAAGTGAATCCGGTGCCACTCATCGGTGAAACGGCCACCAATTCGGGCAAGATCTGGTCCGGTACGCTTCGAGCCCCACTGAAACGGGCGATCGTAAACAGATTCGCCAGCAACAGAGTAAGGTCCGTAGCGCTCAGTTTCGCTGACAAAGGGACGGATTTGTTGTGAGTGACAGACATAACAGCCTTCACGCACATAAATATCACGACCCTCTAGCGCCAAAGCATCATAGGGTTCAATCCCTTCAATCGGCTCGCCAACCAAACTTTTCTGTAATGCCAGTGGTAAAATTTCGACCAGCCCGGCAACGCTGATTACCGCAACGATAAGAATCATCATCAGGCCGATATTTTTTTCAACTACTTCATGAGACATGTTGAATTCTCCTTAAGCCGGCTTGGGAACAACAATGCTCACAGCCTGTGAACCCTTGATGGTCTTATAAACATTATATGCCATGATCAACATACCGAAGAAGAACATGGTTCCGCCCAGTAGTCTGATTGCATAGTAGGGATAGGTTGCTGAAATTGACTCAATAAAGGTATAAGTCAGCGTGCCGTCATCATTAAATGCGCGCCACATTAAGCCCTGCATTACACCGGCAACCCACATTGAGGCGATGTACAAAACAACACCGATGGTAGAGAGCCAGAAATGCACATCGATCAACTTGATGCTGTACATATCCCTTTTGCCATATAAACGCGGAATCAGCACATAGAGTGAACCCATGGTCATCATGGCTACCCAGCCCAACGCACCGGAATGCACATGCCCAATCGTCCAATCTGTGTAATGGGAGAGCGCATTCACTGTTTTGATTGCCATCATCGGGCCTTCAAATGTAGACATCCCGTAAAAAGACAAGGCCACAATCATCATTTTTAATACCGGGTCTGTGCGCAGCTTATGCCAAGCTCCGGAAAGCGTCATCATGCCGTTGATCATGCCGCCCCAGCTGGGTGCCAGCAGGATTAATGAAAACACCATGCCTACCGATTGCACCCAATCAGGTAGTGAGGTGTAATTCAGGTGATGTGGGCCAGCCCACATATAAGTTGAAATTAGCGCCCAAAAGTGGACGATGGACAAGCGGTAGGAATACACTGGTCGTTCAGCCCGCTTGGGCACGAAGTAATACATCATCCCAAGGAAACCGGCGGTTAGGAAGAAACCAACCGCGTTGTGTCCATACCACCATTGCACCATGGCATCGACCGCACCGGAATAAATCGGGTAGGACTTGGTCCAGGTTATCGGAATCGCCAGATTGTTAAAAATGTGTAACACCGCAACAGTGATAATAAAGGCACCGTAGAACCAATTTGCCACATAGATATGTTCAACCTTGCGTTTAACTATGGTACCGAAAAACACCACTCCGTAGGATATCCAGACAATGGCAATGGCGATGTCAATCGGCCATTCCAGCTCTGCATATTCCTTGCCCTGGGTAATGCCCAGCGGCAAAGTAATCGCTGCTGCAACAATAATCAGCATCCACCCCCAGAAAGTAAAGCCTGCGAGTTTTGGCATAAACAAGCCCGCATGACAGGTACGCTGAACCACATAATATGATGTGCCCATCAACGCCGAGCCACCAAAGGCAAAAATTACCGCGTTGGTATGCAGGGGACGAAGGCGACTAAATGTCAGCCAAGGAATATCGAAATTAAGTATCGGGAACAGCATTTGGGCGGCAATAACTACCCCCACCAACATGCCAACAATCCCCCAGACTACGGTCATTACAGCAAATTGCCGCACGACCTTATCATCATAGGTTTCTTGGTTGCTCATAGTTTAGGCACCTTTTAGACAGTAGTATTTTAAACTGGTAACGAATGCAGTCAATTTCTGATGATTATTATTTTGTTTAAACAAACAGGTTGTAACTAACATTCATAGGTAATTATATACCTCTAAGAAGGTTTAGCGCTAAATTAAACAAAAGGTTTAACTGATCTGGGTCATGTGATTTGACATTAGCGAATCATGGATTCTAGTCTGGTTTCGTAATATGATGTGGTGGTGGTTGATTTTGATTGGGTGTTTTTGCTTGAATAGCTGTAGTTCTCAATGAGATCCCGACTCGGGGGCCAGGAAGACAATAGATCTAGCGCCCTGCACGCGCTATCCGTACCGACCTTCAATGTAATCAGCGGTTTCCTTATGTTCCGGAGTCAGGAACATTTCACCGGTTTCCCGATGCTCAACTACCTTACCCATCAGCATAAAAATACATTCTTCGCTGGCACGGCGCGCCTGTGCCATATTGTGGGTAACAATAAGGATGGTGTACTTACCGCGCAATTCCCACAACAACTCTTCAACAGCCTCGGTACCTTTTGGGTCGAGTGCCGAGCAAGGTTCATCCATTAACAACACGCTGGGTTTAACCGGCAACAATCGGGCGATACACAATTTTTGCTGTTCTTCCAAAGAGAGCGCGGTGGCTTTGAGATCCAGGCGGTCTTTCACTTTGTCCCATAAAAGCACTTGCTGAAGGGCACTCTCGACAATTTCCTCTGCCTCAGTTTTGCTAGTTTTTCCTGCAGTGTGAATTGAATGTCCGAAGAGGATGTTTTCACGAATAGAAATGGGTAAGGGATTGGGTCTTTGGAAAACCATTCCCACCTGTTTACGAACCTGCAGAATTTCAACTTCAGGGGCGAAAATATTTTCACCCATGATGTCGACCTTACCTTCTATGCGAACATAATCGAGGCGTTCGTTGATGCGGTTCATGGTGCGTAAAAAAGTGCTTTTACCGCAACCGGACGGACCAATCATGGAAGTAATAATGCCCTGCTTAATCTTCAGGTCAATATCAAATAGTGCCTGAAAAGTGCCGTACCAGAGGTTAAGCTTGCTGGTGTTGATTGCTAACTGGTTTTTCTGTTGTTCTACTTGCATTAGCCAAACCTGCCTTCAACATAGTCCCGGGTGCGCGGGTCGCTGACTTCACCGGTAAACAAATCCTCAGTAATACCAATATCCAGGCACTTACCATCGAGGAAAAAAGCGGTTCTATCTGCCAGTCGCCGGGCTTGTTGGACCAGATTAGTTACCAGGATAATCGTCATCTCTTGTTTGAGTTCCTTGAGTACCTCTTCAATCCGCATCGTGGTTACCGGATCCACCGCAATGGAGAATTCATCCAGCATTAACAATTCCGGCTCCTGTGAAAGCGCCCGTGCGATGGTAAGGCGTTGTTGTTGCCCCCCAGAAAGCAAACTGCCCAAGGAATCCAGGCGATCTTTAACTTCATCCCAGAGTGCTGCTCTGCGCAAACAGCGCTCAACGATGACATTCAACTCGGCCTTGTTGTTCTCACCGGATAAGCGCGGTGCAAGTGCAACATTGTCATACACTGAAAGAGGCAAGCCTACCGGTAAAGGAAAAACCACGCCAATGCGGCTACGCAGGCCGTATACATTGCGTACTTTGCTGATGTCATGACCGCTAAACTCGATAAGGCCATCAACTTGCATTTCCGGGTTAAACACATCCATTCGGTTAATCGCTTTCAAAAACGATGTTTTGCCAGCATTGGCAGGACCAATAATGCCAAAGATTTCATGCTCATGGATATCTAATGAAATATTATCTAACGCGGTCTCTTGTCCGTACTTAATGCTTAGGTTTTTTACACCCAATTTGATTGGTGTTGCGGTTGAAGTCATTACTTCCACTTGTGAATCAGGAACTACCATTTCTTTTTACCTCGCAGGTACATTCGCAATGCGATTGAAACACTATTCATAATTAATACCAGCCCAATAAGCACCAAAGCAACGCCATAGGGAACAGCCTCTGGCATTTCCGGCACCTGTGTGGATACCACATATAAATGCAGTGATAGTGCCATGGTTTGGTCAAACACCCCCTGAGGCAGGAAAGGCAAGAAAAACACGGCACCGGTAAACATGATCGGTGCGGTTTCGCCAGCTGTACGGGAAACCTCAAGAATAACGCCTGTAAGAATACCGGTAACCGCATTAGGTAAAACAATTCTGCGAATAGTTTGCCAACGGGTCGCACCCATATTCCAGCAAGCCTCACGGAAAGCCATGGGCACGGCTTGCAGAGACTCGCGGGTAGCAACAATCACGATAGGCAGGGTCATAATAGCCAGGGTTAAACTGGCTGCTAGGATACTTGTGCCGAAACGAAAAAAGATAACAAATGCACCAAGACCAAACAATGCATGCACAATCGATGGCACTCCGGCGAGGTTGATAATGGCAATATTAATCGCCCGGGTAAACCAGTTATTCGGGGCATACTCGCTCAGGTAAATCGCTGCCGCAACCCCTAGTGGCACAGAGGCTATCAAGGCACCCAGCACCAGTAAAATGGTGCCGAGCAAAGCCGGAAATATACCGCCTGCGGTCATTCCGTTGGTGGGGTTTGCAAACAAAAACTCAAATGATATAACCGGCGCACCCTTATATATTAAGGTGCTAAGCACAATGATAACCGGCAGTATCAATAATGCTGTCATCGAGCCGAAAAGGAATCGGAACAGCTTTTGTCGGCTGAGATTTCTATGATTAACTGGCGTTGCTTGAAACATATTTATTAGCCCTTGCTGACATCACGGATGATCAGATCTGCTATCAGATTAATGATGAAAGTAATTACAAACAGTGAAATACCAATGGTAAACAAGGCCTGATAATGCTGTGAACCTACGGCAGTTTCACCCAATTCGGCGGCAATGGTTGCGGTTAGTGCGCGCACCGAATCGAAAATACTGCCTGGAATATTTATCGAATGCCCTGTGGCCATCAGCACCGCCATGGTTTCACCAAAGCCACGGCCTACGCCCAACAGAACAGCGCCTAACAAACCATTCTTCGCAGCTGGTAAAACAACTTTAAAAATCACCTGCCAGCGGGTAGCGCCCAAGGCTTCAGCGGCTTCACGGTAACGGTCGGGCACTGCTTTTAAAGCATCTTCGGCAATTGAGGTCATTATTGGTGCCGCCATTAAACCGAGGATAATGCCGGCATTCAACACACTTAAACCTACCGGCACATCAAAGAGATCAATAATTAAGGGATTCATCATCGTCAGACCGATAAAACCCCAGACTACCGATGGAATAGCCGCCAATAATTCAACGGTAATTTTAAGATATTCGCGGGTTTTCCCGGTGGCGAATTCAGCAATGTAAATGGCTGTACCTAGGGAAAACGGAATCGCAATCAACATGGCCAAACCGGTTACGCTAGCAGTACCCGCAATTAACGCCAAGATACCGTATGTTGTTTGTTTCTCTGAGGTTGGCCGCCAGTTTTGTGAGAAAAAGAACTCGCTAAAACTAAAATCACCAATGACAAAACCAAGGCCTTCTTTGGTAATAAAAACGAAGATCCCGATGATAAATATAACCGCTGAAATACCACCAATAAAAACCAGCAACTGTACCGCCTTATCGATATACCAGGCGCGGTTCAGCCGATCAAAGTCGACAGCTCTGCGTGGTTGACTGTGTTTTTCGTTCATCAACTCAACCTGCCTCTGAGCCTGCCAACAGCGTCATTAGCTGTTGTATTTCATCGCGCAGCAAGCGGTATTGCTGTGAACGGTCATCGCCTGCAGTTACATTCCAGTTCAGCGCGGAGGTGTGGAAAGGGATTTTATCAAGGTAATCTTCTACCTTACCATTGAGGCTTACCACTACGGTATATTCACCCAGATCATATTCAATGGCTTCAAGTTGCTCAGTTTTTAGGTCTTCATCCGGCAAACCTGTTTGCTCTAGGAACTGCTGTAGTTCGGTGCTTATGTCTTCAGAAGCGCCTGCAGTTGATGCCATAAAATAACCACTTTGTGGGTAATTTTTGCGGGCAATGGCGGTGGCTAGCTGGGCAATTCCGGAGGCCGCTTGATCAAGGAATAATATCCGGTATGTTTTCGGAATTTTAGCGATACCTTTAACCGCATAGACTGTCTGGTCACAGATGTTTTTGGCTTGATCCGCAACTCGTTTAAGTAAACTGAAAACCACAAAAATGGCCATCATTGTGGCCCCATCCATGCGCTTATCTTCCGCATACAGGGTTTCATATAAACTGTCCATACCACCTTCAACTCGCTTGGCCATTTGCATCAAGGCAATTGCAGCTTCTGCATTACCATCACGAAAGGATTTGCGCGACTCAGCTAGAATCCCAATAGACTCATCGAACAATAAATCAATACGGTTAGCCAGGGCTTCAGGCAGCGGCACTTTAAGCTGTAGCGCTTCACGGCAAATAGTCACTGCATAGTCCCCTACCCGTTCCAGCGCAACATTCACCCGCGAAGTTGAAGCCAGTTCGCGTAAAGGTCCGGCACCGGGTAAGTGTCGGGCAATAAATGTATGACATAAACGATCGCACTCGCGTGAATCCCGGTTAATAGGTCCATCAGCAAGTACCGTTGAATAAGCCAGTTCAGCGTCCCGTAATATCAGAACTTTTTTGGCATTACGCAAAGCAACTTCAACATCTTCGCCAAGCTGCCACAAACCGGCACGGATGGCCTGCAGGTCGTTGTCCATACGCTCTTCAAAATGACTCATATCTAATTCCTAAATATCCTGTAGCCTGAATTTTCTTAAGGGCACCTCTATTAATTCTGGATGTGTCAGCTTGAGAGCCAAAATTTGTCGATTCAAGGCATGAAATGCAGTTAATAGCTTGCTATTGACAAGTTTCACAACGCAGAAGCAGCATATTTTGGACTCAAGATGTGCGTTCATTGAATTAATAGAGGTGCCCTTAAATGATGCTTAATTAATTATTAGCAGCTGACTTCTGAGGCCGGGGCATAACCCTTATTTACAATAATGCATTGGCCTTCATTGCTTTTTATCCAGCTCAAGTATTCGCCCACATAACCTTCTGGTTCACCACTGGTGTACATAAACAGAGGGCGGGCGATCGGGTAGCTTCCATTACTGGCAGTTGTTACAGTTGGGCTAGTGCATTCACCGCCTGTTTGCTGGGCGACACAGGCAACTTTGAGGTGGTCAGTAACATAAGCAAGACCGCTATATCCAATCGCACAAGGGGTTTTTTCGACTAACTCTGCAACATCTTTGGAGCCATGCAGGTCGCGAGTCCCGAGTCGGAAATCATCGACCCCGAGAATCACCTTGCGAAAATAAGCATAAGTACCAGAGTTGTTTTGTCGGCTGATGACAACAATTTCCTGGTTTTTACAGCCAGGCACTTCGACTCCCAAATCTGTCCATTTGGAGTAACTGCCACCATCTCCGTAAATTTCCGCCAGTTGCGGAATGCTAATCTCATCCAACGGGTTATTCGGATGTAGATAAACCGCTAATGCATCATAACCCACAACATGCCGGATCGGGTCATGACCACGATCTTTTGCCAGTTTGACTTCTTTGTCTTTCATCGCCCGGCTTGAATTAGCAATATCTACCGTGCCGTTGATCAACGCAGCAATTCCTGTACCAGAACCACCACCACTAACTGCAACCACCGTTTTGGGATCTATTTTTTGATAGGCTTCCGCCCAGGCCTGCGCCACATTTACCAGCGTATCAGAGCCTTTATTTTGGATAACCTGTCGATCCTGCCCACCGCAGGCTACCAGCAGAAAAGCAGTTGCGAGTAGAGCGGATGTAAGTATTAGGGTATTGGGTTTTAACACGGGTAGTCTCCACATATGGAAATATTATTAATGTTCACACATGGTACTCTGCGAATATGACAGTTGTGTGACAATGGCAGCGTGTTACTGGGAATTTTTCAGTGGCTTGAAATCAATAAATAACTGAGCCTTAATTCAGCAGCAGCTAGGGAAAATAACGAATAACGGGTGGCACGAATAGTAGCGCAAAAAAATTATCTTGGATCGACAATATTTTGCGAATAACCCATTTGACTCAACACTCTTAGAAGGAATTCATGGCTAGTCTGGCGTGGCATATTGCCGTGATAACAAGCGGATTCGCCAAAATTGAATTCATCGGCTGGGTTATCTGTTAACCCAGCTTGCCATATTAATGCAGGCACTGGGTCAGCTGTGTGTAAACCGCTGTTACTATCGGTAGAATGATCCGCCGCCAAGGCGATTACCGCGCCGGTATTGAGTAGTGGTTTCAGCGCGGCGTCCATGCGCTGAAGGAAATCCCGTTTCTCTAATGGCCGTAGATCATGCGAACACAGATCCGGTGCTTTAATATGCAAAAAAACCATGTTGTAGTTTGATAATGCATTTTTCACCGCAGAAATTTTAGCTTCAAGATCAGTATTAATGGTGGCAGTGAAGCGAGGGTCTGTTATAGCCTCAAAGCCAAAGATTCCTCCAAGTCCTAATACCGTGTTACAACCTGAAACCACAGCCGCACTAACACCATATTGGTTAACGACATTATCCAGTTCAAAATGTGCTCCGGCTCCCCTTACAATGATTCCGTTGGCGCTTGGTTTTCCCGCCTTTGTTCTAGCAACATTCACCGCCTGATCATTGAGTCGTTGATAGGCAATTTGAGTAAAACGATTAATTTTTTTAGCGGTGAATGCAGCATCTGAAGACAAGGCTCGGCAAGCAACAACAGCTGCCGGTAAACGCTTGTCGCCTGGGTCTGTTGCACTGATGTCGGCGCTTAGCCCCGGGCCGCTAAGCACGAGCACGGCACGATGCTGATCCGTCGGTAAGATACTGGCGCTTACCCCATCGCCTAGATCAATATTGCATAAACTTAATGCCAGCTCAGCAGTTCCAGAATCAATTCGCCCTGCCCTGCGGTCAATAACCATAAATCCATTGTTAGCTGGCTCAACAGTGGCGAAGTTTGCGCGTAAAGCAACATCTCCTGGCGCTAGTTTATAACCTGCACCGGAGGCCTCAACCGGCCCACGATGTAAATACTCCGCCTGTTCAGGCAGCAGACCGATCAACATGCCGGTTCCTGAGTGTGTATTGGGTATTTTCCCCGGTGCAATTGGGTCCACCACGCCATACAGGCCGTTAGCGGCTAGTTGGTCAAGCACTGGTGTATGTGCTGCTTCCAATGGGGTTTTATTGGCCAATTCCGGCACAGGTAAATCACCAAGCCCATCAATAATCAGTAATATGCCAGGCTTTAAAGCGATTTCTGTACCGTCAGGTAGCGTTGATGCGTGTCGCATTTTCTAATCATCCATCCAGCGAACGAACTTGATCACGCCAGGCGATACAATTTTTTCCGGGCTGGAAGTCTTCTGCTGCCGCGCCAAATACATCAACCGGTGTACCGCTGTAGTGTCGGGCCAGTTCGAGATTAACCTGCTGGAGTATCTGTTGAATGGCGGTTCTTTTATCTTCTGCAGTGATAATTGCTACATTACAACGATCAGCCTCAGATAGAAGAAATGACTGCAAACTCCAGATCGAATCAAAACTATCGAGGTATCGTTCCGCGCTCCGTTTAGGAACTTTAACCCCGCGACCGCGCAACTGGTTTTTGAGTTTCTTTGATCTGAGAACCGCCAACATGACATAAACTTTAATCACCGCTTCGTTAGCCGGCACTCGATCCAGCAAATCCGGTAACACATGCACACCTTCTAAAATCACCGGCACACTTTCAGCTACTGCGCGTTGTAATACCGCTTCACAAGGTACTGTGAGTAATTCAGCCTGGCTTTGGTATCCTTCTGCGACTAACTGATCCCAGTCGCGTTCATTTTTATCCTGTATGGGCAAAGTTTTCCAAGCATTAAATGAAGAAGTATGCAGAATGGGCAACAAGCGTTTAGGCACCATCATCCGCATGACTTCGCGCAGCATATCGGTAGATTGAATGCGTACGATTTCTAAAAGATGACCAAGTTCCGTTGCGATTGTGCTTTTTCCTGCACCTATGGTTCCACCGATAAGCAACATAAGGGGGGTGCTACTCCGTTGGTGTTCAGACCATACAAGGTATCTATTTGCGGCTTTTTTGCCCACTTCCTGGAGTAAACACAGGTAGGTTATATAGCCGAGTTGGCAGCTTGAAATAGAGCTAACCCCAAAAGTTATTAACTGTGCGTAAATTAATTCGGTTATGTATTCGGCTTTTTCAGTTTTCACCCCAGCTGATTGCAGGTTTCGCGCAAGTCTGCCACGAGAAAAGGCTGTTAACCTCTCGCTTAAACTACGCACCAGTACTTTAGAAGGCGTCACTGAAGGGAAAATATATTGCTCCACACCCTCGGCATCAACCAGCGTTTGCAACTGTACAACAACCAGTTTTTGCAAATCTTCAGAGCTAATGGTTTTGGTTTTAATCAACTGGTCGCGAATCGTTGTGGAGATTTTATCCGCTTCAGCAAAAGACAATCCGGCATCGAGCAGACTGCGCACCAGTATTCCCCGCAGGAAAGGTACTTTTTCATTCTGACGCTGGTTTATAACAATAGTTTTCAAATTGATTCCCGACAGCCAAAGTTAGCGTTCTCAAACCGCTGCAGAACCGCAACATCGAGCAAGAGTGCTATCTTATCATCCTCCATATCATATGGTTAGGTATTCATGTGGGTTTTATCCCGGCCCATCATTTGTTTTTTTCATCGTATCTTAAATCTGACATAATATATGTGCTACTAACACTTTGACAGATCTTTCTTGAAAGACGAGAGTTGCCGATACACAATACGATTCCCGTGATGCGGCTGCACCACTGCAACCACTGACCAAGTATTAAACCATCCGGTAGTGTAAGAGCTACAATGCTATAAATACATAGGTCTTAGATTCGGATAATAAGTTATGCACTTAAAGTTAATACTATTCGCGTTTTTCGCACTGTCGGCCTGTGCCAATCCAACTCCGAACGAATTAATCCAAAACGAACAAACCCTAAAAGATGTCGGCGTGCTATGTTCACTCGTTGAGAGCAAATATACCTATTTTGAAGCACGCTCTACATATTGGCAGGATGCCTGCGATTTAGCCAGAGAAGAAACACTGGAGTCTACAGATAGCGGTAAGCGTTTTACAGCGCTCGAGCGTTTGCTTGACGAACTATACGAACCACACGCTTCGTTTGGAACCAACACCGCCACATCACCACGATTGGTACCATCTGGGGCCGATTATTGGCTTAATTTTGAAGGCAACACCGCTAATATTGTGGCGATCAGGTCTGGTGGAGGTGCGCAAGCATCGGGACTTGTCGTTGGAGATATAGTTGTGGCTTTGAATGACATATCGCCCCTTGATGCGGCATACAAGCGTATTCGTACCGGCCGCGAAACGGTTACTACAGCGCGTCTGCGCTGGGCAGTAAACGCCATGGCGGCCGGATACCGGGGAAAGTCTCGCAGGGTAACGATAATACGCGGTGGCAAACAACGCGATTTTGAACTTTCCGAGCCAGTGCCTATATGGAACGGTGAGCATGTGACCGCCAGAATGTTACCAGAAAAAGTAGCTTATCTCCGCCTCAACAACTCACTGGGGGATGGTGGCACAATTAAAGCATTTGATGCTGCACTTGAGAGCTTAAAAGCCGCCAATAGTTGGATTCTTGATCTACGCGATACACCGAGCGGTGGTAATACTGGTATCGCCGAGCCCATTATGGCTCGCTTCCTCACAGAGCAAACAGTCTATCAGCGCATTATTCCAGCCACTGGTTCGGCCTATAATCGGGAGATCCACCCGCGTGGGCCATGGTCTGTTTCCGGGCCACTGGTGGTTATTGTTGGCCGCTGGACCGGTAGCATGGGAGAAGGCATGGCCATCGGTTTTGACGGAATGGGTCGTGGCCATGTTATTGGCTCCAGAATGGCTAGGCTGGCTGGTGGAACTGAAGATTTTATTCTTCCGCAGTCCGGTATCCAAGTGAAGCTCCCTACCTATGACCTTATGCATATTAACCTAGCTTTAAAATACCCAAGATGTTATACTCGGGAGCATGCTTAGAACAGATGCCAGAAAGCGCAGCACCGAGGTGCAACAACACAATCGGGAACAGACCATTCGGTTGTTCGCCGATGG
>JAKITK010000052.1 GCA_021648125.1 Lysobacterales bacterium | reverse complement strand
CTCAGCTATTTGGCATATACGACTTTTAAGTAGCATGATCGTAAGCGGTTAATAAACACCGTCCTTGTTCACCCGCCCCGGATCTGATCCATGTTGATATTGCTCGGTAACAATGCTTCTATGGCTTCCACAGTTTCTGCCTTCGGTAACTCGGTAAACACATAGCGCAGATAAGCATAGTGTGACAAAAAATCGTTCAGGAAAACAGAGCGGGGATTACTCTGCACTTACGATTAATGTGTCTAGAACAACCGTCGGGGTTTATTTTTCAACAGGAAGCTGTAACCAGCCGTTCAGTTTTTCAATCAACGGGCCAACGCCATCGCGAGTTTTGGCAGAAAACAATTGAGCACTGGCCAGTTCGGGTAAATTCCGTTTGAGCTTCAGTAAGGCCGCTTGAGAAGGTCCGCGTTTGAGCTTATCGGCCTTGGTTAATAAAATATGGCAGGGAATCATGTTCCTGACACTCCATTCCAGCATTTGTTCGTCGAAGGGTTTCATTGGGTGGCGTACATCCATCAGTAAAACCACCCCCTGCAACGACTTGCGGATGGCAAAATACTCTGCCATTAGCTGCTTCCAGTCTTTGCGCAACGCCTCGGGCACTTTGGCATAGCCATAACCGGGAAGATCCATTAAACGGCGGTTGTTATTCATTTCAAAAATAACAATTTGCTGGGTGCGCCCCGGTGTTTTACTGGTTCTGGCCAGTTTGTTTTGCCGGGTAAGGGCATTCACTGCGCTGGATTTACCCGCATTTGAGCGCCCGGCAAAGGCGACTTCAAAACCGTCGTCCTCAGGTAATTGAGCGAGCTTGGCGGCGCTGAGAGTGTAGCGAGCGGCATTATAATCCTGGTCTGGATAGGTTTTTTGCATGCCGATTCCTGATTTTTTCTGTATTGTGCTGGATTAGCGCATCTGAAAGCGGGATAATACCACTTTGATGCGTGATATTTTACCATATACCCGTTGCTGCAAATGTTGTTTGCTGTCAGTAAGGGTGAGAGAGGAGTTAGAAAAAATGAGAATTTCAATCCTGTTCAGTTTATTCCTGTTGCTTGCTTTCAATGCCAACGCTGGCGAAAGTGATGCCAAAGCGGGACAGACTAAAGCTGCTACCTGTGTCGCCTGCCATGGCGCAGATGGTAACAGCATGGTGCCAATGTGGCCGAAGCTAGCTGGTCAACACACAGCGTATTTAGAACGCCAAATAAAATTAATTAAAAGCGGCGATCGTAGCGTACCTGAAATGACGGGTCTGTTAGGTAGTTTAAGTGACCAGGATATTGCTGATCTGGCTGCATGGTTTAATAGTAATGCTATTGCGCTGGGTAATGCGGATGAAAAGCTGATGGCTCTGGGCGAAAGTATTTATCGTTCCGGCGATGCCAATGCCGGTGTTGCCGCATGTATCGCTTGCCACGGGCCAACTGGCAAAGGTAATCCACTCGCGGGTTATCCGGCAATCGCAGGGCAGCACGCCACTTATACCGCCAAGGTGTTAAAAGACTTTCGCGCAGGTAAGGGTTTCTCCAGCGATGATGCCGGCGTTATTATGCCGGGCGTAGCAAAACAGCTTTCTGATGAAGCTATTACTGCGGTTGCCAGCTATATTCAGGGCCTGCACGCGGCGGAATAAATTTGATTACGGAACCTGCAAAGGTTTTAGCAGTCACACATGCTGCCTGTAATGTTGCAGGTAGTTAAAACTATAACGAGGATTCGGCATGACCCGATTAGTATTTTTGTTTGTTGCTCTACTGAGCACTAGTGTATTTGCCCAAAATGATGAAGCCTTCAAAGAGGGTTTTCATTACACCCTTATTAATGACGCTTCGGCAACAACTGCGGGCGATGCCGTTACGGCTTATGAGATTTTTGATTATCTTTGTCCGCATTGTTACTCCTTCCAGTCATTTGTTACAGCCTGGGAGAAAAAATTACCGGAAAATGTTGAATTTATCCGCGTACCTGCAATTTTCAGTCCGGCACGGGAACCCCTAGGTCGTGCATACCTGACTTCCGAAATGCTGGGAGTGGCAGATAAAGGACATGACGACCTTTTTACTGCAATTCATAAAGATAAAAAACAAATTCGCAGTATTGAAGATGCCGCAGATTTTTACGCCCAGTATGGTGTCGATAAGGCGAAATTCCTGTCAACAGCTAGCTCCTTTGCGGTTGATGCTAAAGTGCGCAAAGATCAGGCGCTTGTGCGTAAATGGGGCGTGCGTGGAACCCCATCGCTGGTAATCAACGGAAAATATCTGATCAGTGTAAGTAAAGATGTTCCACAGCCTAAAATGATTGAAGTTGCGAATTACCTAATCGCTAAAGAGCTTGCTAAATAATAAGCCCTGAACCCGCGGTGACGGACAGTTGTCCGTCACCGTTTCAGGATTAGTTGATGTCTTACCACGGTAATCAAACCACTGAGGCAGATGACAGCAGCATCAATCTGCTGAGTTTCAATATTCAGGCGGGCACTACCACTGACCGTTATCACCACTATGTAACCCGCAGCTGGAAACAGTTGCTACCGAACAATGAACGCAGCCGCAATCTGGATGCGATCGCTGAATTAATTTCCAACTACGATATCGTTGGTTTACAGGAAGCCGATACCGGCAGCCTGCGCTCCGGATTTATCAACCAGACGCGTTATCTTTCCCGTGAAGCCGGCTTTGCCTGGCATACCGATCAGTCCAACCGCAAGGTAGGTAATGTTGCCTGTGCCGGCAACGGGGTCATGGCACGCTGGCAGCCTACGGAGATTATAAGCCATAAATTACCCGGTTCAATACCCGGGCGCGGCGTGTTAACCCTGCGCTATGGCGATGGTGAAGATGCTTTACTGGTCGTGGTGCTGCATCTGGCGCTGGGTCGTCGGGCACGCACCTCACAGCTGGGTTTTGTTAGCGAATTGCTACAGGGCCATCGCGATGTGGTGGTGATGGGCGACCTCAACACTGATATTAACAGCCCGGAACTAGGGTCGTTTGTACATCAAAATGAACTACAAATACCCACCGCTGACTTATTGAGTTTCCCCAGCTGGCAGCCGTTACGGGCGATTGATCATATTATGCTGTCAAACACACTTAAGGTTCACGACAGCGATGTGCTGGATGTGCCGTTTTCGGATCACTGCCCGGTTATTGTAAAAATAGCATTACCAAGCGCTTTGCAGGGCTTAGAAACTGCGCAACATCAATCGCAACGCTACCAGAATCAGTAGGCTGCCAAAAACCTGTTTAACCAGTTGTGGCCGGCTTTTATGTACCAGTTTGGCACCCAATGGGGCGGTAAGCGTGCTGATTGCGACTATACCGAACAAGGCAGGCAGGTAGATATAACCAAAAGAGCCCGGTGGCGACAGCTGTAAATCAAGGCCGGTAAGAATAAACCCTGAAGTTCCAGCTATAGCAATTACCACCCCGGCGGCCGAGGCAATGGCAACGGCCTGATGGATTTTTACCCCGCAGGCATTTAGCATGGGTACCGAGAGTGTGCCACCGCCAATACCCAGCAGGCTCGACAGGCTACCGATAAGCATACCGCTGCTGCGTTTTGCCAATGGACTAAGGCTGAAGCTAGTCGGTGAGTGTTGCTTATTTATTAACATACGCAAGCCGCTGAGCAGGGTAAATATTGAAAAAATTCGAATCAGCCAGTCACTGCTGATCTGCCCGGCAATCCAGGCACCGGCAAGCGCGCCGATAAGCAAACCGGGCGTAAGTTGCTTTACCCAGCTCCAATCTATAGCTCCGCGTTTATGATGACTGAGGGCGGCAAATGTGCCGGTTACCAAGATGGTGGCCAGCGATGTGGCAACTGCCTGCTGGCTGTGAGCAGCAAAAAGCGGGAATTTATCTTGCAGGTAGAGTGATAAAACAGGCACAATGATAATTCCACCACCAATGCCTAGATATCCGGCAGCAAGGCCGGCAGCGGCCCCGGTGGTAGCAAATATAAGCCAGTCCAGAAGATTAAGCTCCAACATAGGTTATAGCCTTAGCATTTATGGTTGGTTTGGGTTGTGGCATTTTTACAAGGCACGGGAAGTTCAGGCAGTGATTGCAAACAAGATTAACATTAATTCGAGCCACCAATCAGACAGGCTTGCGCCAGCGGCTATTAAGGATAGTGGCTTCCGTATGACTTTTTTTGTTGGCCTGCTGGGGTTTATACTTCTAGCACTGGTCGGACCCACGCAGGCCAAAGTGCTAGTTGATCCTAGCGTGACGCAATTTAAACAGACTTGGAATCTAGCGCGCGCCGGTCGGCATGCTGAATTTCGGCTGCAAATGCCGGGCTCAAAGCAGTATCTGTTATACCCTTATTTACAATATGAAGATTATCGTTCAAGGCTGTCATCTGTGCCCCCGGCAGAGCTTGCGGCATTTTTGCAAAGCCATAAGGGTTGGGCCTTCAGCAGTGGTTTACGCCAGGCGTGGCTACGTGGCCTTGGACGTAAACGGCAATGGTCGAAATTACTGCAATACGCCGGTTCATTCCAGTCAATTCGCTCTGCGGAAACTCGCTGTAATCAATTGAATGCACGCATAAATAGCCAACATCAAAAATCGGAAAAAGCGGCATTAATTCAGGATGCCGGGGAAATGTGGCGAACCGGAAAGTCACAACACAAAGCCTGTGACCCCGTGTTCAGCTGGATGGATCGGCATAATCACCTTAATGATCAATTGGTTTGGCAACGCTTGTTGCTCGCATTTCAGGCAGGCAACTTAAACTTGGCAAATTATCTTAAACGGCGCTTACCGCCAGCTGAGCAAGCACAGGTTGATGCATTTATACAGCTTTGGAAAAACCCGGGGCACGGGTTTTCAGCCAGTCGTCATTGGTCTGACAGTGGCAGAACCCGGGAGATCATTCTTGCCGTTTTGCTAAAACAAGCTCGTAAAAACCCGGATGCAGCCCTCAAGTACTGGCAGCAGGTCGAACATGAGTTTTCCTGGAGTGAGCGCGCTAAAGGCAAAATACTTTACGACATTGTATTGTTTTCCGCGGTGGCGCTAGATGATGATGTGCTCGCGCGTTTTGCCCTTATGCCGGCGGCGGCGGTTGATGATAGGTTGCTGCAATGGCGCCTGCGGACCGCACTCAACCATCAGCGCTGGGACGAACTGCTAATTAGTTTTGATAGTATGTCAGCTAAAGCAAAAAGCGAGACGCGCTTTCGCTACTGGCAGGCTTGGGCGCTTGAGCAACAAGGTGAGGTCGGCAAAGCCGATGTGGTTTTTAAAGCACTGGCGCGTGAAGCAACATTCTGGGGCTTTTTAGCTGCAGACCATTTACAGCAGGACTACCGCATTTGCCCAATAACTCCGACAGTTGACCCCTTAGAAATTCAACGGATTGCCGCTTTACCCGGCGTTAAACGGGCGCTGGAATTACGCAAAGTCGGTCTGGATGATTTTGCCGGTCGGGAATGGTATCGGGCAACGGTTTCATTGAGTAAACCAGATATGCGTTTAGCGGCGGCGCTGGCGACAGACAAAGGCTGGCCTTCAAGAGCCATATTGGGTTTGGGTAAAAGCGGTGACACGCGTTACTATGACTGGCGCTTTCCAATAGCATTTGAACAGCATATTAATCGTAATGCCAACAAACACAATTTAGATCCGGCCTGGATTTATGGTTTGATGCGAGCCGAAAGTGCGATGAATCCCAGAGCAATTTCACCCGCAAAAGCCTATGGTTTAATGCAGTTACTGCCATCAACAGCAAAACATTTGTCCAAGCGGGCCGGGGTGAAGTACACCAACAGAACCAAGCTGCTAGAGCCAGCAGCTAACATCGCTTTTGGTACCGCGGAAATGAGTAAATTATTGGAACGCTACCAGGGTGTGCCCGCCTATGTGACCGGCGCCTATAATGCTGGGCCGGGCGCGGTAGACCGCTGGCTAAAACAACGCCCCGGAAAATCAGTGGAGGCTTGGTTGGAATTAATGCCGTATTACGAAACCCGCGACTATATTCCGCGGGTGATGGCATTTTCTACGCTTTATGCTTGGCGTCTTGGCACACCGGTTACCCGGGTGAGCCACCGTTTGCGACATGCCGCAACAGCAACAAACGGGGCAGGTATAGCCAGGGTAAGTTGCTCGCCATGAGGGCTAAAAGTAGACATCTAGTGATGATTTCATGAAAACATATCTGGTTGGCGGTGCAATTCGGGATGAGCTTCTTGGTCTCACTGTAAAAGAAAAAGACTGGGTGATTACCGGTAGCAGCGCGGAGGAAATGCTGGCGCTGGGTTACCGCCAGGTCGGTGCCGATTTTCCGGTTTTTTTGCACCCCGAGAATGGCGATGAGTACGCTTTAGCTCGCACCGAGCGCAAATCAGGCCAAGGTTATCATGGCTTTAGTGTGGATTTTCATCCGCGGGTTAGTCTGGAAGAAGACTTGCAACGGCGCGATTTAACCATCAATGCCATGGCTCGTAGTAGCGATGGTGAATTGACCGATCCCTGGGGTGGGCAGGCTGATCTTGAAGCCCGAATCATGCGGCATGTGTCACCGGCCTTTGCTGAAGATCCATTGCGAGTCTTACGGGTGGCCCGTTTTGCTGCACGGTTTGCACCGCAAGGTTTTAAAGTTGCCGCAGAAACCATGCAATTAATGACCGAAATGGCAGCTTCAGGTGAACTAAAGGCATTGACCCCCGAACGGGTATTCAGCGAATTCCGTAAAGCTTTTATCTGCGAGTCTCCCAGTGTCTTTATTCAGCTGTTGCGTGATTGTGGTGCCCTAGAGGTGTTATTGCCGGAGGTGAATGCCTTGTTCGGTATTCCCCAGCCCGAGCAATACCACCCGGAAATTGATACCGGGGTGCATACTCTGTTGGCGATTGACCGCTGTGCGTTGTTGGCGGGCAAGCAACAAATGGAAGGTCAGCAAATGGAGGGTCAGCAGAGGGCAATGCTGGTTTTTGTGGTCTTGCTGCACGATTTAGGCAAGGCTTTATCGCCCAAACAATATTTGCCGAAACATTATGGCCATGAGGCCAAAGGAGTGCCGCTGGTGCTAGCAGTGTGTCAACGCTTGCGGGTACCGAAAGCCTGGCAGCAATTGGCGATACTGGTTTGTCACTGGCATTTACATTGTCACCGGGTTCAGGAAATGCGCCCGCAAAAAGTGCTTGAGCTACTGGAGCATCTGGATGTATTCAGACAACCCTCGCGGCTACCGGCATTTTTACATGCATGCCAGGCAGATGCTCAGGGGCGAACGGGTCTGGAGGAAAACCCTTACCCACAGGCGGAATACCTATCTGAAGCCTACCGGCGAGTCGCCGCTGTGAGCACTAAGGGTCTGGCAGACTTAGGTGATGGTAAAGAAATTGCCGCCGAGTTACGCAGCAGACGCTTGCAGGCGTTGGCGGATATTAGAGATTTTACGCCTAGCGATTAAAAAATACAAAATAAATACCAACTTCTAGCTAGTCCGATGCTTATTTGCGATTAATGCTGCAAATAAATCAGCTTTTATATGCTATATTATTTAAAATTTTTGAACTGACAACTCACCATCCACCATCTCAACGGGAACAATCAATTGAAACCACTCAAATTAATAAAGTGCCTAATTGTGTTAGGCGTGTTGGCTTTGCCTCAGGTCTTAGTTGCTGAGTCAAAAGACAAAAATCAAAAAGAAGAAGAAGAAAAAACCGTAAAAGAGCTGATTAAAGATAAAACCAATCATCAGGGTTTTCTCCAGTTTTACCAAGATCCAAAAACAGGTGAGATGCTGTTGTCGCTTTCGGAGGATGAGTTTGACAAGCCAATGATTTATTTTGTGCACACGGTCAATGGTGTTTTAGAGGCAGGGCACTTTAAAGGTGCTTTTAAAGAAACCAAACTATTAGAGTTTAGAAAACGATTTAACCGAATTGAAATCATTAGCAAAACCCCACGCTATGTTTTCGGCGAAGAGCAGGCAATTAATCGCTCAAGAGGGACTAATATTTCAGCAGCCGTATTAGCAAGTATGGAAATTAAAGCTTTTGATGAGCAATCAGGCCAATATGTGGTTGAAGTGGACCCCGTATTTTTATCAGAATCGCTGCATCGTGTTTCCCCCTATCCCAAGCCTGCTACGCCAGATAAGCCGCCGCCTCCACCTGAGTTTACAGTGGGCAAACTAAGTAAAGAGAAAACCAAATATCTACAGATCAAAAGCTACCCCAAAAATTCTGATGTTATTGTGGAATATGTTTTTGATAATGAGGAACCAAGTGTAAGAGGCGGTTTGGAAATTACAGACCCTCGTAGCATAATTATCCAAATGCAACATTCTTTTATCGCCCTGCCTGAAGATGATTTTATTCCGCGTAAGGATGATCCCAGGATTGGTTATTTTGCCCAACAATTCGATGATTTAAACTCCAATAAATGGGCCCCTTATCGCGATGTAATTAACCGTTGGAAATTAGTTAAAAAAGATCCGAATGCAGCACTATCAGAACCCGTCGAACCCATTGTTTGGTGGATTGAAAATACTACGCCATTAGAGTGGCGAGAGACTATAAAAGAAGCCACGCTGCAATGGAATATCGCCTTTGAAGAAGCCGGCTTTAAAAATGCCTTGCAAGTTAAAGTTCAACCTGACGATGCGGATTGGGATGCTGGTGATATTCGATACAATGTGATGCGTTGGACTGCATCCCCAAAACCACCGTTTGGAGGCTACGGCCCGAGTGTAGCAAATCCATTAACGGGGCAAATCATTGCGGCAGATATCATGCTGGAATATGCCTTCATCAAGCGACGGCAGTTTATTGAGAGCATTTATAGTGGTGAGGGTGCTCTTAATTCCTCCATGCCTGGCTCTTCCCCGGGTTTTCTTTGCAGCGCGGGCTTTGAAATTGGTAACGCGGTAGCATTTGCATCCGCTGTTCTCAATACCAACGGAAGCTCCTCCTTAGAAAAACATAAACTGACCGAAGAAGGGCTCACATTCTTAATCCTGCATGAGCTTGGACATACTTTAGGGCTTAACCACAATATGAAGGCAAGCCAGTTGTATGATTCAAATCAGGTTCACGATGCATCGATCACTCAGGGCAGCATTACCGCCTCAGTGATGGACTATGCCCCTATTAATCTGGCGCCACCTGGTGTCACCCAAGGAGACTACGCCGATACCAGGCCCGGAAGCTACGACACATGGGCCATAGAATATGGTTACTCCCAAGCTCTTCCCGATGCGGAAAAAGAAGAGCAGCGCTTAAATGATATTTTGTCTCGCTCGACCCAACCACAGCTAGCATTTGGTAATGATGCCGATGATATGCGCGCACCAGGGCGGCATATTGACCCGCGAGTGATGACTGGCGATATGTCAAACGATGCGATTGAATACGCGCGTGAGCAAATGGAGTTAGTAAAAGCAACCTTCGCTAATCTTAAAACCAGCACTACGCATCAAGGAGAATCCTATCAGGAGCTCACAGTAGGGGTTAATGTATTAATCCGCAGTTATTTTGGGGCGAGCAATGTGATCTCTCGATATATTGGTGGTGTCTATATTGATAGAGCAATGGTTGGCCAAAACGGCGCAACTCAGCCTTACACACCGGTTTCTTTAGAAGACCAAAAGCGAGCTATGAAGACGCTTAACGAATATATTTTTGCACCCAATGTATTAACAGAAGTAGAACCTTTATACGCCTATTTGCAAATTCAAAGAAGAGGGTTTAATAACCATGGCAAAAATGAAGACCCTAAATTACATGAAATATTGTTAAAAGCGCAACAAAATATTTTTGCTCATTTGCTGCATGAAAATGTCTTGCAAAGGCTAACAGATTCGTCTTTATACGGGAATGAATACAGCGTTAATCAAATGCTCTCAGATCTTACTAAGGGTGTTTTTGAAGCAGACCGAAAAACTGATGTAACGACTCAGCGACAAAATTTACAGCACGAATATGTGAAGCAGTTAATTATAATTAGTGGTCTCGATAAGCCGTCTACTTTTGACTATATTTCGCAGTCTGCAGCGGCAGATCAACTTAGGCTGTTGAAAAATATCGGCAAACATCACAGAGCAGCGTCAGTATCCACTGTTGCCCATCGAAACTATCTGAGAAACATGATAGAGCAAGCGTTTAATAAATCCTGAATTCAACTTGTATTGCAAGTCGAGTATTAGTTTTTAGCGTAGTGGTTTGATTATAAGAAGGCTTAAGCCCTTCTACATACGCAGTTAGTGAGGCGCTGGGAGGCGCTGGTTTTCGTGGTTTGTCGCTTGGCTTGTGCACAAACCCAGTTGAATTTGACGCATTGACCACATTAGCCGGGTTAATCTGCATTTCAGGCCCGGCTAATTCGCTGGTAAAGCCATTGGTCTATTGATTGTAGTAAGCGCCCGTTGCTGACACGGGCGATAGCTCCGCCGATCAGCAGACCGATGAAATTTGCAAGAAAGTCGCCGCCGCTGCCCTGCCGCCAGGTGGTTAGGGTCTGCAACAATTCAACCCCGAGCGAAACGGTTAACAAAATGGCAAAAAGCACCAACCCGCGCTGTGGATAAATACTGGTAAACCAGAACATCAAAAACCCCCAAGCGAGCAGATGTTCGACTTTATCAAGGTGGGTAAATGAAATCATCCGCTGATCAATCGCTATCAGTGAAAACACAATGACCGCTAGTAGCATGAGCAGGCCGAGGCTTAACCACAGCCACGGGTAATGAAGCGCAGAATCTGGTTTGATTTCAGTCATAAGCGGTGCCGCCAATCGCTGCCGCCGAAACCGGGTAGGTTGTCGGTATCGATGCCCCGATCAAACCCCATAAACTGGAAGCGAGTGCCCATTTCAGCAGGTAAGGTTAGGGTTTTAATTTGAGCTGCCAATTGCAATTGTGCAGGCAAATCATCAACTACCTCAGCCTGCATGATGTCAGCAAGGCCGCTATCAAACAGGAAATCTGCCTGGGAGGTATAGCCGCTAAGCTGCCAGCCATTGATACCATCCCCAGCCTCGGCAACTGCTGTAAAATCAACAAAAGCGGTCAGGTCTTGCAAGCCGGGCCAGAAAAAAGGGTCAGTATGCGCCCGATGACGATAGTGGCACATCAGGGTGCCCTGGTCGCGTTCGGGCAGATAAAATTCCGGGCGCGGGTAACCGTAATCAGAGAGCAGCAATAAACCCTGCTGCATAGATTGCAGCAGCCCAGACAGCCAGGGTTTAAGCAACAGATTGATTTCTGATTCATAGCCATCAACAAAGGCATAGCCAAGTTCGGCTTGTAGCTGGGCAACGGCAGTTTTAACCGGCTCACCTGCGCTTTGCCAATGTGTCACCAGTTGCTGGTTTTCCAGTCCGACATATTGTTGCTGCAAGCCATTTTTATGACTGCGAAAACGCTCAATCGGGAGTGCATCAATGACTTCATTGGCATAGGCTATGCCGCGGAAATTTTCCGGTGGGGCATCGAGCCAGTGAACGCGTTCGAGGAGTTGCGGGCAGCGGGCTTCAATCCACTGGTGTTGTTGTTCGCGCAGGTCAGCGCTGCGCTCTAAAATCAGGTAACGCTCGGGCAGTGGGTTAAGTTGTTGCAGCAAGTCAGCTGCCAAAGCACCACTGCCAGCGCCAATTTCAAGAAACTCATAGCTCTGCCCGGCGGTGCATAATTGCCTCGCTACTGGTGCAAATGAATTCGCTAGACAGCGGGCAAACAGGTTGCCTAATTCGGGTGCGGTAATAAAATCACCGGCGGTACCGAATTTATGTAAGCCGGCACTGTAATAACCCAGCCCGGGCTGATAGAGCACAGCTTCCATATACTCGGCGAACGACAATGGGCCGTTATCCCGGATTCGTTGTTTCAACAAATCCAGCAGACGGCTGCTATGCTGCTTGAGGTCTGCAGAGGGTTCGGGCAGGATGGAGTCCTGATGGGGTGCGACTAACGACATAGGCTTATTTTGAGTTAAAGTCCGTTCACTTGTCCAGTAATTAGTTGAGGCTATTTTGAAAGCTTTCGAAAATAACAAGCAAGCATTGGTTACCGGTGGTGCGCAACGACTGGGGGCGGTGATTGCCCGGCGCTTGCATGCTGCGGGTTACGACCTGATTTTGCACTACCGAAATTCAGTAGATGCCGCAGATGCGTTGGCCACTGAGTTGCAATTGGTACGGCCACAAAGCGTGAAGCTGGTTAGTGGCGATCTTGCTGACCAGCAGTCGGTAAACGAACTGATCGAGCAGGTTCTGGCGGTGAGTTCTAAGCTAACGGTATTGGTTAATAACGCCTCAGCGTTTTATTCCACAGCGGTAGGAGAGGTTGACTACAGCGATTGGGATCAGTTGATGGGTGCGAATCTTCGCGGGGCATTTTTTCTATCTCAGGCTTTGGCCGGGAAATTAAAAACCGAACGCGGCTGCATTATCAACATTGCCGATATCTATGCCGGTAGCCCGTTGGCCGGGCATGCGGTGTATAACATTGCCAAGGCAGGTGTAGTTATGATGACCCGTACGCTCGCGCGTGAATTGGCGCCACAAGTACGAGTCAATGCCATTTCGCCGGGGATTATTCTTTGGCCTGAAAATGAACCTGCAGAAGCACTTAAACAACAATTGCTCAAAGGCTCGGCTGCAGGCAGGAAAGGTTGCCCGGAAGATGTGGCTGCTGCGGTGGTGTTCCTGGCAGATCGTGCCGCATACATTACCGGGCATACATTGAATGTTGATGGCGGTAGGGCAATGTATATTTAGGCGCGAAGTTTTCGCCTATTTGGAGCCCGTTATTTCGACAGGGCTTAAATAGCTTCTATTACCGTCAAAGGCCTGCCATATTTCCCGCATAGTTTGCCCCAAACGCGGATGCATCAGTTCCGGCACCAATTCTGCTAATGGCCGCAGTACATGGGCATAGTACAGAATTTCTTCGCGCGGCAGGATCAACTTCGGGTCGTCACTAATGGTTTGCTCGTACAGCAAAATATCAATATCAATCACCCGGTCGGAAAATCGAGGAGTGCTGCGATCACGGCCATTACTGTCTTCAAATGCAGTCAACCGCTGTTTTAGAGATAATGGGCTGAGTTCAGTTTCTATCCGGGCAACTAGATTAATAAAGTCATCACCTTCAAAACCAACACTGGTACTACGATAGGCCGGTGATAATACAAGCTCAGAAAACTCTGCCTGCAGCCAGTCAATGGCGATTTTCAAATGTGCTTCAGGCGCGGTATTGCTACCCAGTCCTAGGTAGACAACAGCCATTACTTTTCCCGCTCGATAATAACCCCTACCGCGGCAGAGCCACGCACGGCACCTGGTTTACTGAGTTTTATACGTAACCAGCTGATATCAAACTCTGTGAGAATGATTTCAGCGCAGCGCTCGGCTAGGGTTTCAACCAGTTGGAATTCTGCTGCCTGGACAAAATTGATTAATCGTTTGGCCACCTCCTTATAGTTCAAGGTATCCTCAATGGCATCGGTTTTTCCAGCCTTGCGAATATCAAAAGCCATTTCCAGATCAATGCTAACGGTCTGGCGAATTTCCCGCTCCCAGTCATAGATACCAATAACGGTCTCTATCCTGAGGTCTTCAATAAAAACACGATCTCGACGCATTCAAAAATCTCCTAAAAAATCCGCGTGTTGTCGTAGGGTAGGTATTTCTGCCCACGCGTAAAAGCTAATAAGCCACCCAAAATATTTATCTCGGATAATCATAATTTCGTTGCGTGGGCATAAATGCTCACCCTACTTTTGAGCGAAGTCCAACCCACTCGGCACCTTTAACTCATCCAACGGCCAACGCGGCCGACCACGAATACCACCGTTACTGGTTTCACCCGCCTGCAAACGCAAACTGCCAGCATAGGCAATCATGGCACCATTATCCGTACAAAACGCCAGCCGCGGCCAATAGACTTCCCAGTCCTGTTTATCAGCTTCAGCCAACAGGGTAGCCCGTAGTTCTAAATTGGCACCAACCCCGCCGGCAATAATCAGGCGACTACAGTGGGTTTGTTGCATTGCCCGCCGGCATTTAATCATCAAAGTTTGCGCGACCGCTTGTTGAAAGCCAGCGGCTATATCGGCTTTAATGGTTTCATCATCATTTGTGCCAGTGCGCTCTTTTTGCCACAGCGTGCGGGTATGGGTTTTAAGCCCGCTAAAACTTAGATCAAGCCCCGGCCTATCTGTCATCGGTCGTGGAAAGCGGTAGCGTTCGGGGTCGCCCTTGGTCGCTAACTTTGCCAGTGCGGGGCCACCAGGATATGAAAGACCCAGTAATTTCGCGGTTTTATCAAAGGCTTCACCGGCGGCATCATCCAAGGTTTCACCCAGTAAGCTGTACTTGCCAATACCACGAACCTCAATCAACATGGTATGCCCGCCAGAAACCAGCAGGGCAACAAAGGGAAATTCCGGCGGGTTCTCTTCCAACATCGGCGCCAGTAAATGGCCTTCCATATGGTGTACCGCAAGCAGAGGAATTTTTAATGCCCGCGCCAGTCCGTGGGCGATGCTGGTGCCGACCAATAAAGCACCGATAAGCCCCGGCCCTTCGGTAACAGCAATGGCATCGACATCCGCGAGTGATTTATCAGCCTGCTGTAGGCACTCACGGATCAACGGAATGGTTTTTCTGAGATGGTCGCGGGATGCCAGTTCCGGCACCACACCGCCGTATTCTGCATGCAAAGAAACCTGCGAATACAGCACATCCGCCAGTAATCCCTGCTTGCTGTCATACAGGGCAATACCGGTTTCATCGCAGGAGCTTTCTATACCGAGTGTGAGCAAGATGTATTCCTTTACAGGCTTTGTGTAAAGGCCATTGTATGTGTAATTGAGTCGGGGTGGTAGATGAAATATTGCACTATTAGGATTGGGAGGGGTCGAGAACAGGCTTTGATAAATCAACGGCAAGATCTAGCCGATCTGAAGTGTGAGTCCCGATGACAACTGAAAACAGAGTTGTACCCCTAGTTTAAGGCAGGTCGCTTAGAAAATATTTTCTATCAATTATGCCGCCTTTTTTAGTCAAGCAGAACTCCCAAACACCCACGGCTAATTTACGCTAAGCTGGAACACTAGGAAATAAACCATTTTAGCTTTCGGCTCAAACTATAAAAATCAATGACTTAGAGCGAGAACGAATTAGCCGTGCCCAAACACCATGCAGTAGAGACCGGAAATAATACTTGCTACAAAACCGGACATATTATGTATTACTAACAAAAACTTAAAAAACACTTGACAAAAGCAACAAGGGGGGGGGCATTATTTTGCCTGATGTAGGTGATGGATTTCCTATTTAGTTGGCTAAATGATAAGGATGTATGTTATGAATAAATTTATAGTGGGTGCTGTGGTGTCTGTTTTTCTGTTACTATCGGCTGAAGCTGTTTATGCGGATGGTCCGATGGAAGAAGTGCATGTAACCGGCCAACGAATTTATCCTCCTGCGATGGGTGGTGCTTTTCCCACTTTAGGGGGGGATCTTAGTTTTAACCCTGGTAATGCCGGGTTAGTAGATGAGCTTAGTGATGTTGGAGATTCGGAACCGAAGGAGTGCGTTGATGCTGAGACCTATAAACAAAATATGGCAATATGTCTTGGAGGTGTAGCTGCTGGAGGCTTTAAAGTTAAAGATCTGCTGAAAAATCCTCATTGTGCCGCTCTTTGGGCGCCCACAAGTCTCATTCCACCACTTCTCTACAGGCAACTGGCGCGATGTCTTGCGGATGTTGCACTGACACAGCTGATAGTTGTTGCGGCGATATTTAATTGTCAGAGACAAATTGCACCAAGGTGTGAATGATTTTTGATCAAGGTGGAACCGAACTTTCTTAGGTTTTGAAGAGAAGTTTTTACATTATGAAAAATGAATATAAAATCTTAATTGGAATTTTGATAATAACATTGCTTATGGGGGCTATTTTGATGCCCGATATTTTCACAAGATATAGCTTTAGTGAGGGCGATGAAAAAGTAGGGAACAAAAACACAGGTCTTGCTAAGAACAACCAAGCAACCGTTTTAGGTGAAAGTAATTCTAGTATCGGTAGAGTTGCTAGGGTAAATCTCGATCATAGGGAAAAACTTAGTTCGGCAAGTACAAGCCTCACCGGCCATGGTGAATATGATGATTCAATCATTGATCAAGATTATAAGGAAAGTATCTTAAGCTATCTTGGGCCTATTGAAGATGTGTTGCCTGAGATGATGGAGCTTGCAGATATGGGCGATTCAGATGCCGAGTTCAAGCTAATAAACATCTCGGGAATTTATTGTGGTTTGATTGATGGGTTTCCCAAAGATGAAGATGTTTGCCCTGATAAATTGGGGAGCTATATCGGTGATGCTACATCTATATCGTCACTCTATCAAAAGGTTAGGGAACTTGCAGGCAGGGGTGGTGTATGGGCGATGATAGGTCTGCAAGACTTTGTTCCCCCGCCATTCAAGGATAGAAATGACTTTGAGCAAAATTGGACTTTGCGAGCCAGAAACTCGGAGATTGTTACTGAACACTACCAATCTGTTAGGAAGTACCTATCTATTGCAGCTAACGGAGGTCACCCTAAGGCTATGCGAAGGTTGGCGGACTTATATATGGCAGGGTATGGAATAATGGATCCCGATAGAAAAGAAGCCGCATTTTGGTTGATTGCCTCCAGTGAGTTATCCGGCAATATAATCTCAAGTGATACTCAGGAAACTCTCTTAAATCCCATTGCAACAGATGAATTAGATATGATTCAAAAGCGAGCAGTTAGTTTTGCGGAAAAATTCAAATAGTTAGGGTATGGTGCAGACCTTATGAAGACAGTGGCTCTACAGGGCGTAGTGGAAAACATTATCAACAAATCCCCGCCTCCCTCGTGGAGATTTTTTGCTTTTAATGATTACGCAAGAGAAAAATCACTGACTCTGGAGTTTGAAGGCCGGGTGGTTGATATTCGCGCCAAGGGCGATGTTATCATTGCAGTGGGTGATGAAATTGTTGTCTCAGGGCAGCAAACATCCAAAAGTTTTGTTGCCTGGGCCTACAAAAACCTTACATCTGGAGAGGAGGGGGGTGTTTTTTTACGCCAGAGTCGGATCAGCTTGTTGGTTGTAGTTGTTGTTAGCATAATTCTATTAACAGCCATATTTGCTGTGTACTCCAGATCATTTTCGGATCCATATATGCTGATTCTGGCTGTGGTTTACCCGATTTTCCTGATATGCGTGCTGTATGAGCCGCTGAGGATACTTCTGGCGCGGTTAAAGTTGAGGAGATTTCTGCGAAATAAGTCCTGAATTCGAATAGGAAAACAATAAGAAACAATAAGTAACAATAAGGACAGGCGTTAAATAAAAACTGCTGTTCTTTGGTGATTATGGAATTTGATGGTTTTTCATTCTGGTTTTTACTTTTGAATTATTCTAAAAGCCGTGACCTACTCAGAAATGCCCGGAATAGCCCGTTTTTCTATAATCAAGCCACACAAAAGCCTCAACAGCAATCCTGTCGAGGTGTTTTCTAAAGTGGTTTTCCTTATTCCAGAGCTGGAATGAGCTTTAACCCATGGTTCCACCGCTTGCCAACAGTTTTACAAAACTGTCGTAATTGTTCAACCGTACCAACAGCTGTAAAACCTTTGGATGAAAAGTTATTGATTTCCTTTAACCAACTATCCGGATTTAACCCCAGTCGTTCTGTGATTGCAGGCAACTCTGGGGGTATATAACCTCGTTTGTTAATCAAGATCGCTCTACCGGTGTAATCCACTAAATTCATATAGTCAGTGAGTGAATAGGGAAGGTCGTTTATGCCTTGGCCAAAGGCCAACAGATCTGAGGTTTTGGCATTGATGCGTTCCTGTATTGATGTGAACTCAGAAGCTTCTGGTGTACGGAATGGGTGTTCAGATTGAACCAGAATCAGTGTTCAGATTGGGCCGGAATATGCACAGGGGGTGGTCTCAGTTTTAACCCTGGTAATGGCGGGTCAGTAAGTGAGCTTGGTGATGTTGAAGATCCGGATGAAAAAGAAAAGTATTGTAAGCAAGCAGAAGCCTTCACCGAATTTTTAAAAGGGTTATTCACGGGTTCAGCAACTCCTGTTACTGGCACTGCAGCTAGTGGTTATTCTCTTGCAGTAGTAGCCCAAGGTGTTGCGCTAATAACTATTGGAGCGGCGCATCGCGATATTAGTGATTATAATCGTATTGGAATACGTCCATCAGTTCCTTTTGGTAGCCTCATTAATTGGCAGCAAGCAAATATTGATTGGGATTACAGTGGCTATGAAAATTTTGGTGCGTCACATGTATTTGCAGCTTGGGTAAAATCCGTAGGTCTCGGGAATGGGACAAGCACAGTATTAACTGACCCAGATCCAAGTACTCCATGCTAATAGTATGGTAATGTAGAAACTCAGTGGTATGGTATGAGATTTTGTCTGGATGAAAAACCCATACAATCAAACAGACACTATAGAAAAACCTAAATCATGAATATAAAAGCCGTTATTTCAATAGTAATTTTAATAAGCCTAGCCCTCATAGCTTATGTCTTTCTGGATATTGGTAAAGCAGTAAAAATAAATAACCCAATTGAAAATAAGGCAGTTGAAAATAAAGTCGTCGGTAATAAAGCAATTGATAATAGAGGCACCAATAACACAGAACAAATCGCTACAAAAACAAGTCAACTTATTCCATTGGAGCAAGTTAGTGCTGAAATAATGAACTTCAATGAGCAACTCGCAATTGATTTATCTCTTGATTATTCTGACGAGTCTGTCAGAATAAATGCTGTAAGATTTTTGGAAGAGAAACAAAGATACGACTCCGCAGATGTCATTGAGGAAATTAATGAATATTTTGAAAATATTGTAGAAAATCAGATTGAAGTAAGTGATTTAGTTTCAAAGTGTAAACGTGCAAATAAAAAACTTGCTGAACATGAGAAAATACTAAGTCAGCCTGATAGAGTTTTTACTGAAAGATTATTTAATAGGTATTACTTTTTTCAAGGCTTACTTGAATCCAATATTTGCAATGATGCTGGTACTAGAAGAGACCCTTTTTTTGTTTTCCTAAATTCAGCCAGAAAGGGAAATATGCTTTCTCAATTGCTATTGACTGATCATTTAGTCAGTGCACTTGCTAGAAAGCTAATTGATCCTTGGAAGTACCCACTTGAATACATGGGTTTAAGAACTGAAGCAGTGTATTATTTGAAAATATTAGCTTCTAAAGGCGTGCTCAAAGCATCGGAAAAACTTGCTCATATGTACTCCTCCAGTAGTTACTTTATGCCGCGTGATAGGGTTTGGGAATACTATTATATGTTTTTATATGAAAAACAAGGAGGCTTAGAAGGTGTTTATGTCAATTCAAGTAAGTTATATTATTATCTAACAGATGAACAAAAAATAATTGTAGATAGAATGACTGAAAATCTATAAATAATAACGGAGACAGTTTGATTTCATGACCGCTAAGCCTTTTACCTTAGTCCCATTCGTCTCCGAGCTCAGCTATTTGGCATATACGACTTTTAAGTAGCATGATCGTAAGCGGTTAATAAACACCGTCCTTGTTCACCCGCCCCGGATCTGATCCATGTTGATATTGCTCGGTAACAATGCTTCTATGGCTT
>JAKITK010000104.1 GCA_021648125.1 Lysobacterales bacterium | reverse complement strand
GAGATAGCGGCGATTAAAGTAAAGATTGATAGTGGAGAACAGCCGTGGAAGGATACTTTCGACAGAGTGATAGAAGATGCTATAGAAGCTCGTGATGGGGAATTGTATAGCGTTACCTTCGGGAATAGTAGTAGCAATATATTCTATAGCGAACACCCCTATTGCGGCTGGACTGCAGTTGACGGAGACGCACCTGATTGTCGTGATGGTGACATTAACCCTTACCAAGACAGGGATGATTACACCTCAGCCATAAAATTAAGCAAAGCGATGCGGAGCCTGGGCCTTGCCTATGTTTTTACCAATGACTCGGAATATGCAGAAAAAGCCATTGAACTGATTAATACCTGGGCGGTGAATCCGAGTACACGGATGCGACCTGGCGAGAGAAGTGGTCAAGGGGGGATTATAGAGTTGTATATAACCATACCAGGCTTGTTTTACGGTGCTGACCTGATCTGGAACTATCCAGAATGGGATCCGGTAGAAAAATCTGACTTTATGGATTGGGCCGAAGACTATGCCGGATATATTAGAAGTCGCTCAGAGGGTCTTAACAATTTCGCCAACTGGCGACTGGTGCTACTGGCTTCGGCTGGTGCCCTGCTAGACAATAACACATGGTTAAATTATGTTGAAACAGAGTGGAAAGGTCTACTCCAATTTCAAATGAATCCCGAAAGTAGTACTCTGGCAGGAATAATGGGTGAAGAGTATGGGCGAGATAACGGGTTAAGCTATTCTACCTATGCTATCAACGCCATGATCCAGAGCGCAGAAATTCTGCGGCATCGCGATGTCAATCTTTTTGATTATCAAGACAGTAATGGTAGGGGTATAGAGTTAGCATTAGATTTCATTACCCAGTATGTGATTACTCCTGCTGATTGGCCATATAAACAAGAAAGGGCTCTTGCTGCCAGAGATAGTACAGCAATGTACGAGTTGGCTTATTCACACTACCAAAAGCAAAGCTACCTGGATGCTATAAACCGTTGGGGTCGTCCAATGGAGGAAATCCGAATAATGGGTATCACTACGCTTACCCATGGCAATCGTTTCTTGCTAAATTTCGAACCAACTCCACCAAGTATTATCACCCAACCCATCTCACAAAGTATTGAAGAGGGTGCGGCAGTGACCTTCATTGTCGCTGCCAGCGGCACTGATTTGCTGTACCAATGGTATCGTAATGGAGACCCAATTGGCGGCGCCATAAGTGCCAGTTACACCCAGAATCCAGTATTGGCGGTTGACGATGATGCGCTATATCACAGCGTAGTTAGTAATGAGCTGGGTATGGCCATTAGTGACGCTGCGACCTTAACGGTGGCGCTAGATACCACCCCGCCCTTGATTAGTAGCGCTACTGTACGCAGCCCAACGGTAGTGGATATTCGCTTTAGTGAAAGAATAACCCCGGCCAGCGCTGAGGTAACGGCAAACTATCAAATCAGCAATGGAACACAGGGAATACAAGTAACGGGCGCTGCATTGAGCGCCGATATGCAAACGGTGCAGTTACAAACAGACCCACTTACAACGGAGCTTGTTTATACAATCACGGTAAATAATATCCAGGATACCTCCTCCAGCAGCAATCAAATTGCCGCAGACAGTAGCATAGATATTACCTTTGCTCCGAGCATAACCTTTGATAATGGCGAACTACCCTTTGGCTGGGTTCCACTAAATGAGTCGAGGTGGTCGGTGGTGGCAGATAATGGTGGCAATGTGTTGTTTTTGAATACCACAAACTACAACCCGTTGTCTGGTGGTCGCTTGGGCGAGCATATTTTGGCGCCGGGTAGTTACACCGATTTTTCCTTAACTGTTGATGTTAAAACCAACGAACCAGCAGCCGAAGCCAATGCCGACTACGCCCTGGTGTTTGGTTTCAGAGGTGCGGGAAACTATTACTACATGCTGTTTAACCGGACCCAGTCCAACACTGAGCTATTCAAGGTTGAGAGTGGTATTCGCCAAGCTCTGCCTGTGACTATCAGTAGTGTGTTAATGGGTACTGCCTACCATGTTGTGGAAGTACGGCGAGTACAAAACAGCATTGAAGTCAGGTTTGATAACAACCTTATATTACAGACTGAGGACAGTACTTTTGGCGCGGGCAAAATTGGCTTGGGCTCGTTTAACGACTCCTCTTATTTTGATAATATTCGCATAACTGGTGGCGCGGCTGCGCAGCCAGATGTGGTTTTTAGAGACGATTTTGAGTGAGTATCTGGGTATCAATAATGCGAAAATTTACTAATAAGGTAGCAGCAATGGCAGCTACGGCGGCGAGGTGCAAAAGTTCGGCTGGGAAATGCATTACTGTCCTCCAGTGCATGTCTGTTGTGTTGATAATGGGACTGCTGGCAGATGCAGTAATCGCTAAGCCAGAGTTGAGTAATGTTGAGGCTACTCAACTGCTGACCAACCCAGGATCACAGGTTTACAACGAAGAACAAAGCTACACGCTTAATATTACCGCGCAAGCTAACGCCAGAATATTTGTTAGCGGGCTGCCGCCAGGAATGCTGTGGGATGAGGCTGAGCGTCGGTTTGAGTTTAGACCAGACTTTATTCAAGGCGGGAAATCCTGGCTGGTTACCATGGAAGCGGTTGAAGGTATCAATACGCACGCCGAATCCTTCACAGTTACAGTAAATAATACCATTCAGCCACCCTGGCCAACTATTGTCGCAGAAGAATACCTCAGCTTCCCAAAAATGACCAAGTATACGCTCACTCAGGTTACTGATAGTTTTCTCGACAGCCCCGGGAATGTCGGCCGCGAGTTTAGATCTACCATGGTAGTTCCAGATGCGGCCACTACAGAAAACCTTTTGCCGTTGGGGATCTGGCTGCATGGCTTTGGCGGTTCTGCGGGTACTGGCGGCGGGCGCGAATTATTTGCCATTTCACCCCATGACAGTAATAACACCTGGTGGACAGGCTATAACGATCAATTTCCTGATGGAGATGCAAGCCAGGGCACTGTTCCAAACTACACGCAACGGCGGGTTATGCACCTGTTGTCCTATCTTGTTGAGCACTACCAGGGCGTAGATTTGGATCGTGTCTCCATAGGTGGACAGTCTATGGGTGGGACAGGCGCACACTTCACCGCGCTACGGTATGCGCGCCACTTTGCTTCGGTATTTTCACGAATAGGTGGAACAGCAGCACAATTGTTAAGCACCGGGCAGCAAGGGATGCTGAG
>JAKITK010000051.1 GCA_021648125.1 Lysobacterales bacterium | reverse complement strand
TTCAAAGTCGGTAAAAAATCGCTGCATTCTGACTATGTAACAATATTTGAGAAAATCAGCAAGCAGAATTTTCATGCGGAAATTTACTTTACAAAATTACCGTTATAAGCACTCAAAGGAATTACGACTGTAAATTGGTTGGAAAGTGCTGTATCTTATGGTTGTAGTTTGGGAAATAACACTGTTTTTGAGAACATCGTTATGGATCAAGATCTGTCCGCCGCCGCCTGCCGCCCGCACAAGCTGCGCGGTGAGTACGAAGGCCTGTGGGAGTGCCACATCGCCCCGGACTGGTTATTATAGTAGCCATAACTCATATCTGTGCTAAAACCATAATTATAGCTGTGTGGAGCACTACGATAATTATTATCGCGGTATGCGTGCTGCTGGCCTTGCCGGTAATGCTTCTTGGATTGAGGTGTTGGAAACCAGTAACGAGGCAGCAGCGAAATCTGTATAATTATTGTATGAATAAATTTTACATAGACACTGATATTAAAAAAGCTGAAACATTACCAGCAAGATTTTATAAGAGCCAAGAGGTTTTTGACAAATTAAAAGAAAGTGTTTTTGTAAAATCATGGCAGTGGATTGGCGATGAAAATACGCTAGTTCCATTGTCTGAGAGTGTTTATCCGTTTGTCTTACTAGAAAATTATTTATCAGAGCCTCTATTAGTTATTCGGGATAAGGAAAATAAGATTCTCTGTTTAACCAATGTATGTACACATCGTGGAAACTTGATTGTTGACAACCCTAAAAAAGCTAAAAACTTGATGTGTATGTACCATGGAAGAAAATTTGGGCTTGATGGTAGCTTTCAAAAAATGCCTAAATTTAATCAAGCTGAAGACTTTCCTAGACCCTGCGATAACCTGCATGAATTTCCCCTTAAGAAACTAGGTTCTCATTTATTTGTTGGACTAGATCCTGCCTTTGATATTTCTAAAGTCATTGATGTCATGAGTGAGCGAATTGGTTTTTTGCCGCTTGATGAATTTAAAATTAATGAGTCTTTGAGCAAGAATTACATTGTAAATTGTCATTGGGCACTGTATTGCGATAACTATTTAGAAGGGCTTCATATTCCATTTGTGCATAAAGACTTGAATGCTGTATTAGATAGCAGTACTTATACTACGGAAATATACGAGCATGCAAATCTTCAAATCGGATATTCTAAAGGAGGCGAGGAAGTATTTAATTTACCCGAAGGACATATAGATTTTGGGAAGAATGTCGCTGCGTATTATTATTGGATATTCCCTAATATGATGTTTAATTTCTATCCATGGGGCTTGTCAATAAATATTATAAAACCCTTGAGCATCAATAAAACCAAGGTTTCTTTTATTACCTATGTTTATGATGAAACCGCATTGAATGCGGGTGCAGGTGCACTCTTAGATAAAGTAGAGCGAGAAGATGAATTCGTTGTTGAAGGTGTGCAGAAAGGGCTACAATCTCGATTTTATAAAGCGGGAAGGTTCTCGCCAAGTATGGAAAAAGGCGTTCATCATTTCCACTCTCTACTAGCAAAGTATATGAATAACGAAAATGAATAGCTCGGATAGCTAGCTAGGGGACCGGTACCCATTAGATGTATTCCCGTTTTTGCCGCGAGAATAATTTGTTATTTACCGACAGGAAACCGAGTAACTTAACTCAAAATCAAACACACTCATCAACTGATCTGCTTTCAATAAAGTGAGAATGTTTATCCGTTTGGCAGTGAACTAGAATTCTGACAATTTGCAGGCATTTGCTAACATTTACAGACATCTGAATGCTTTGCTCAAGCAGTGCCTGTATAATTCTCTGGATACTCTGCTTGCGCTAATTGCCATAATTTACCCAGGAACTGCATGCCCCAGCCTGAAATCCAGATACTAAAGTTCGGTGGTACTTCAGTGGCCGGTTTACGCCAGTGGCAGTTTATTGCCAAACTTTGCCAGCAGCGCGTAGCGGCGGGGCAGCGTATATTATTAGTGTGTTCCGCCATTTCCGGTTGCACAGACTTGCTCGAATTGATGGTTGTTGCCTGCAAAGCGCAGGATAAGGTGGCTGTGGCAGCTCACCTAGCTGCTTTAGAAGAACAACATTTACAACTAGCCACGAAGCTGGGAGTCGATTTTTCAGGTGAACTGGGAACTACAATCGAGCGCTTGAAAGGCTATCTGTCAGAGAGCAATATATCTCCTTCGACACATGCCGAAGTGCTTGCTACCGGCGAATTTCTCAGCACACGGCTAGGCTATCGTTGGTTATCGCAGCAGTCGCTGGCAGTGGCTTGGCATACAGCTACTGATTTACTCCGTTGCGAATCACCCGCCGGGAATGACTGGCGTAGGTATTTGCAGGCAGATGCTGTGGCCGCAGATAATTGTGCGCAAGGTTTATTTTCCGATACAACACCGTTGATAATTACCCAGGGTTTTATTGCTGCATCTAAGGCAGGTGAAACCTGTTTGTTGGGTCGTGGTGGTTCAGATATTTCCGCCATTCTGATGGCTTCTGCTTTGGCGCTTGAAAGTGTTGAAATTTACTCCAATGTACCCGGAGTATTCAGTGCCAATCCGCATCTTTGCGATAGTGCCCGGCTGTTGCTAGAACTAGACTATGCCGAGGCACTGGAAATAGCCGCCGCCGGTGCTGGGGTGATTCACCCACGCGCGATTCGCTGTGCTCAGGATCACGGTATTGAAATCCAAATGCGGCAAACTGGACCAACTAATTCCTTAGGTACCCGAATTTTTGAACCAAAGCAGCAGTCATTATCAACCCAGCCGGTTAAAGCTATCAGCGTACGCGGGAATATGCTTGCCTTATTATTGGAAAGCCGTGATCAGAATCGACAGGTGGGATTCCTAGCAGAGGTTTTTAAAGTTTTTTCAGAGCACGGCTTGGCGATTGAACAGGTGGCAACTTCTGAGACCACCACCACGCTAAGCTTGCATCAAGCTGATAATCGACTCGATGAGCGGTTGCTGGAACGCCTGTCAGCGGCTTTAAGCCAACACTGCAAGTTAACTCTGCTACCACCGGCGACGGCTTTGACGGTTATCGGTCGTGGTATTCGTACTCGTCTTGAAGCAATTACCGCTGCATTGGGTGGTTTTAATCGCAGCCGCCTGTTAATGGTCTCAGTTTCAGCCAACGATATAGCCTGTACTCTGTTGGTTCCCGAGGCTGACAGCCATGCCTATTTGCTGGCCTTGCATAAAAAATTAATCGAAAGCCCATTACCTGAACTATCAGTGTTTGGGCCGCCTTGGACAGCCTTGCAAACTGAATTAAGCGAGCTGGATTATGACCCACGGAAGGCCGAAACATTCTATTTCAGTAGCTGTGAGTTTGACCCTGTTACGGCAGTTGCTAGGCTTGGGTACCGCTTTGATGATCAAGCTGAGTTTTTTGAAACTATAAGATTTAATTTAGATGATAAGCCCCTGAAATTTGCCAATGCGGAGGCTAAACAAGCCTTTATGAATGCCCTGCATATTCTTCATCTGATAGCAGGAGTGAGCTACTATAAAGCCGGAATACCCACGCGACTCGTTGTTGATACATTGGCAACTGATAAGCTTTTGGAAGAATTTTTAGTCCACTTGTATCAACATGGATTGGCAGAATTTGCTCACCGTAATGCTGTTGATTTGCGCCCACGGCTGAACTTTGAATTTACCGGTTCCATGCGGCTCGATGTGCAAGTATTGCCCAAATCAAATCATTGTGACTTGTTGGCAATGGGTGGCGGCAAGGATTCATTGGTGGCGGCAGAAATGTTGAAATCCATGAATCGATGCTTCACTACTGTTGCAGTGGGTTCTTCAGAACTGATTGAAACTACCGCCAAGCTCACAGGCGCAGCGTTTATCCGCGTTGGGCGCACACTGGCTCCGCAATTACAGCAACTGAACGCGGCAGGTGCTTGGAACGGCCATGTTCCAGTAACGGCTATTAACGCTGCTATCTTAGTGTGTCAGGGTTTGTTGGGTGGGTATGAAAATGTCATTTTTGCAAATGAGTCTTCTGCCAATTCCCCGAATCTGCAGAGCAAAAATGGTGAGGATGTTAATCATCAATACAGCAAAGGACTGGACTATGAACAGCGTTTCCAGTCCTTATTAGCCGCGCGGGTTACTACAACAACCAACTGTTTTTCCCTGTTGCGACCTTGGCGAGAACTGGCGATTGTTAAAATGTTCAGCCGCTATCCACAGTATTTCAGCACATTTTCCAGTTGCAACCGTAATTTTCATTTACAGGGCTCACGCATTGGCGGGCGTTGGTGTGGTGACTGTCCCAAGTGCCGTTTTGCCAGTTTGATGTTATCGCTGTGGCTGCCACGAAATCAGGTAACCGAAATTATCGGCCGGGATATGCTCGCCGATAGCGGTCAGGTTGAGGGTTTTGCCCAGCTCTGTGGTTTCGAAGGGCATAAACCGTTTGAATGTGTTGGTGAAGTGGAAGAATCCTGCATTGCTGTTCTTCAGTTGGGTCGCAAGCAGGAATATCTAGACAGCCCGGTGGTGACAGCATTAGTGGAATATGTGGCTCCTATCGCAAGTTCTCTACCGACACTAGAGAAGATGTTACAGCCAAAGGACAGCCATCTTATGCCAACAGAATTTTCACTGCGAATTATGGGTTTCTCAAATGCAATTGAGTGAGCTTGCCGGTAAAAAAATTGCCATCCTCGGGGCAGGTCGTGAGGCTAGGGCCATTCGTACCGTCTTGGCGCAACAATTGCCTCAGCTAGCGGTGGATGTTATTTGCGAACAAACACCCAACGAAATTACTTGGTTACTGCCGGAGCTGGGAGATCAGCTTCGGGTTGCTGTATTTTCTGAAGCCGAACTAGGTGTCTATGATGTGCTAATTAAATCGCCGGGCATCAGTCCCTACCGGGAATCAATGTGCAAAGCTGTGGCTGACGGTGCAGTGCTAACTTCGGGCACCAATATCTGGTTTGCCGAGCATCCTCAAGCTAAAACAATTTGTATCACCGGTACCAAGGGTAAAAGCACCAGCAGTGCTTTATTGAGCCACCTGCTGAGCTCAATGGGTCAGCAAACTGAACTGGCAGGAAATATTGGCATTCCGTTGCTGGAACGCTGGAATGCATCGGCTGACCAGTGGGTTATTGAAATGTCGAGTTTTCAGGCAGCCGACTTTTCCGGTAAAGCGGATATTGCTGTTTTGGTCAGTCTGTTTGCCGAACATCTTGATTGGCACGGCAATAAGCAGCGGTACTATAACGATAAATTAAATTTGTTGGAAAACTCGAAAATAGCGGTGGTGAATGCTGCTGATCAAAATATACTGGAACTGACATCAAAACTAAACAACAGGGTGTTGTTTAATCACAAAGCAGGCTGGCAGCAGCGTTTCGGCGATATCTATTTTGCGGGTCAACTGGTGTGTGAATCACAGCATCTGCCACTGCGCGGTCATCATAATGCCTCTAACCTTTGTGCTGTACTTACTGTAATTGACCTTCTCGGCTTGGATGCGCGCGCCAGCTTACAAGCCTTGCCGGGCTTTGTCAGTTTGCCGCATCGCCTACAAACCCTGACGATTTGTGATGGGGTTGAATGGATAAATGACTCAATTGCCACTACCCCGGCGGCGGTTATTGCGGGTATCGAAGCGATGCCAAGCGGTGCCCCGCTGGTACTCTTGCTCGGTGGTTATGAACGAGGTACTGACTGGCAGTTATTTATTGATTTTTTGCAGCGACAAATTGAATTACAAGAGCCATTACCCGTGTTTGCAATTATCGGTCTGCCGGACAACGGGGCACGCATTTTAAAAGAAATTAAGGCGGCTGGTATCGAGCCTGCCGGAGGCGTTTATTTAGTTGATAGTCTAAAAGTTGCGGTGACCAAGGCACGCAGTATCACCCATAGTTTGGCAGCCACAAATCCTTCCGGTTTGAGTGCAGTTGTCCTGCTATCACCCGGAGCACCGAGCTTCAGTGAGTTCGAAAATTTTGAGCAACGCGGTGAAATGTTCCGTCAATATGCTGATTTGCAATCCCGTTGCGATTGAAAAAATATAAATTGCCCCTACTATAGGAACAGGACTTTACATTAATTTAAATTATCTGGAGAAAACCATGTCGAACCCACAACTTAGGATTAAAACCAACAAAGGTGATATTCACCTGGATCTATTTGCTGATAAAGCCCCGGTAACTGTGGCCAATTTCGTTAATCTTGCAAAGCGTGGCTACTACGATGGCCTGAGCTTCCATCGGGTGATTCCTAATTTCATGGTTCAAGGTGGTTGCCCACAGGGTAGCGGTACCGGTGGTCCGGGTTACAACTTTGAAGATGAATGTTGTACTGAGCACTGCCATGACACACCAGGAGTTTTATCCATGGCCAATGCAGGGCCGGGTACCAATGGCAGTCAGTTTTTTATTACCCACATCGAAACCAGTTGGTTGGACGGCAAGCACACGGTTTTCGGTAAAGTACAAAGCTCTGCCGACCAAGACATCGTTAACAGCATTGCGCAGGGTGACAACATTGACTCCATAGAAATCAATGAAGATGCCCTAGCCATACTCGAAAGCCAAGCTGATCGTGTGGCTGAATGGAATGCCAAACTGGACTAGGCTGTGTTGCACCTGCGGCTAACCCACCGGCGTCTGCGGGTGATTCCAATGCGGGTTTAATATTTATCGCCCGGTGCATTACGCACCGGCGTTTTCGGCTGGTACGCACTAGCGGTTGCGGTTGATTGCGTAACTGCAGATATCGTGCATTGCCTGGCGGTAAACGGTGTCGGGCAGAGCATTCAGACATGCAGCGGCCGCTAAACTGAT
This sequence comes from Lysobacterales bacterium, assembly GCA_021648125.1. Taxonomy (GTDB): domain Bacteria; phylum Pseudomonadota; class Gammaproteobacteria; order Xanthomonadales; family SZUA-36; genus SZUA-51. The sequence continues at coordinate 13,445 of JAKITK010000051.1, read as the reverse complement.
TTCCTCGGCGCGGCGATGTGCTAGGTCGAGGGCGTTGGTTTCATGAATAATTTCCAGCACCCGTGGAAGCTCATCAATATTACCTTCACGAATGACGCTATCCAGAAAATTTTGTTGCGCTTGGTCGGCGCGCGCGCGGGCATAGATTAATGGCAGGGTCGGCTTGCCTTCGGCGAGATCATCGCCGAGGTTTTTGCCTAAAGTGTCACTGTCGGCTTCATAATCAAGGCAATCATCAACAATTTGAAATGCCAGCCCAAGCTGGCCGCCAAATTGCACTAGCGCCATTTCGGTAGCCTTATCCTGATGGCTGATAACCGCACCCAACTGACAGGCCGATTCAAATAATTTTGCGGTTTTGTTACTGATGACTTCCATATAGGTGGCTTCATCCACTTGTGGGTCGCCAATGTTCAACAGTTGCTGGACTTCGCCTTCAGCGATGGTATTGGTAGTTGAAGATAATATTTGCATGACCCGCATCGAGTCAATTTCAATCATCATCTGAAAGCTGCGCGAATAAAGAAAGTCGCCAACCAGAACGCTGGCGGCATTGCCGAACACCGCATGTGCGGTAAGTTTTCCGCGACGACGCTCGGATTCATCCACAACATCATCGTGTAACAAAGTGGCGGTGTGGATAAACTCAATGATGGCCGCCAGTAAGGTGTGTTGATCGCCGCTATAACCACAGGCACGAGCTGCAAGAATTAACAGCATCGGCCGCAGGCGCTTACCGCCTGAACCAATTATGTATTCGGAAATTTGATTAATCAGGGCAACATCTGATGACAGGTGCGTACGAATAGCCTGATCTAAAATGCGCATATCAGCGGCGACCAGCAAATTAATGCTGTCGATTGTGTTGGCATTCTTTAACGAGTTCAGATTAGCTGACACCGTGTTTCCCTGATGATTATTTATTATTCCAAGACTGCTATTATACGGATATCTGCGATCTATTTGGGTCTTTGCGGGCGGCAACGCAAAAACCGACTCAGGTAGCGCTTGAATACTACTTCGGAAGTGAGAACAAAGGTATGGCAGCTTGTGCGACACAGCCTAATATACCAAATGATATGCGAACGGCAGTTCACAAGGCTGGAACAAAGATTTATACTCGATAACTTCCCTTGAGTCTCGCAATACCCCGGATCCATGACTGAAAAACACAGTGTGGATATTAGTTACTACAGTCTATCGCGCTGATTACCCTCATTTTATCGGGTAGTATGCCGCTGGTTTTTGTTGCGCTGGGGCTGTACTTTGTTAGCTTCACCCTGCTCGAAGCACTGTTTCCCCATAGCAAAAGCGTGAAACACTGAGAGATAAGCTAGTATACGGTGGCGTTACGGGGCGGGCATTTTTCGTGCTTATGAAAGCTTTAGATATGCTACACTTCTGCTCTGAATATTCTAGGCGCGGGAGAGGTTTAGGGCGGCTCTGCAAGCAGATATTTGTAGCCTAACAACGCGCTACTGCAGGAATATTACAATTTAGAATTTGGAGAAAGAATATGGCTCGCGGAGTTAATAAATGCATCCTTGTTGGTAATCTGGGTAAAGACCCTGAAACTCGTTATACCCCATCGGGTTCGGCAGTTACTAATATCACGGTTGCAACAGCTGAAAGTTGGAAAGATAAACAGACCGGCGAACAACAAGAACGCACAGAATGGCATCGGGTGGTGTTTTTTAATCGCCTGGCTGAAGTTGCTGGTGAATACTTGCGTAAGGGTTCTCAGGTTTATATCGAAGGTAAAATTCAAACACGCAAGTGGCAGGACCAGAATGGTCAGGATCGCTACACCACAGAAATCGTAGCCAACGAAATGCAAATGTTGGGCAGCCGTGGCGATAATTCCGGCGGCGGTGGTGGTGGTCGGGCGGCAGCGCCTCCTGCGCAAAAACCGGCAGCTCCACAGCAGCCACCACAGCCTTCACAAGCAGATGATTTCGAAGACGATATACCTTTTTGATTCTAGTGGAAAATGGTTGGCTAAGTTGTTCGAGCCGTTGTGAATGATAAATAATTGTTTGCAACTATGGGCGTAGGTCAACCAGCACCCGTGTAGGCTCAAGTCTTAACATCGGTGTGAAAGTTGGTTTTCTATCAGCCCTAAGTTAAGTGGCAAGAATAACTACGCCACTTACACTCAAGCCGCATTCTGATATACTTTGAGGCCATTTTCTAAATACCGGAGTATCTCCAAATGAAAACAAAAGCGTTATTACTCGCCATTATGTTAGGCATGCCTGTCGCAGCAATTTCTGCTGACCTAGGAAAACTGGCCGAAGCTGTTGATACGGATAAAGCTCAGGCTGCAGTCGATACCGAAAAGCTCAAAGGCGCCGTTGATGGTACTGATGTCGATTACAAAAAAGCCTATGACGCTGTAGATAAAAAGAAAATGGCTGACTCTGTTGACATGGATAAAGTAAAGGAAGCGATCGGCTCTGATGCCAGCGACCTGAAAAAAGCCGCTGATTCATTACCTGATAGAAAATAAGCTAAAGCTGAATTAATGCCATTCCGGGCTGGGGCTGGCTTTGGGTATGCACGGCCTGGTATGGTATTTGACCCAGTAACGACGCTAATATCGTCAATAAACAGTCATAATTTTTTATTGGGGGACAGTTTTGAATCAGCTGACTTAATTCGAATCTGCCCCCTGCTCTCTACAGTCTTAACAAATCATTATGGAAAAGACGATGAACGGGTTAAATAGTATTAGTTTTCAATTAGATAAGCTGCTTGATTGTGGTTTTCCACATCGTTATCCGAACTACCTTTCTAAGAAGTATTAGGCAATGCTGAAAACATTATTGGTTACCGGCGGTGCCGGGTTTATTGGTGGTAATTTTATTCTGGGCCTGCTGACTAGAAGCGATGTCAGGATAGTAAATCTTGATGCTTTAACTTATGCCGGCAACTTAGATACGCTGTCGGCTGTAAGTCAGGACCCAAACCACATCTTTGTCCATGGCGATATCCGTGATCAGGCACTGATCAGCACCTTGCTGGAAAAATATCAGCCGGATGCAGTAGTTAATTTTGCCGCAGAAAGTCATGTTGACCGATCGATAGACGGCCCTGCTGAATTTGTTAATACCAATGTGCTGGGCACGCTAAGTCTGCTTGAGGCCAGTTTAGCCTGGTGGAAAAATTTGGCTGAATCAAAACAGCGCGACTTTCGTTTCCTGCATATCTCAACCGATGAAGTCTACGGCAGCTTGGGTGAAGAGGGTGCTTTTAGTGAAACCACAGCCTTTGCCCCGAACTCGCCCTATGCTGCCTCAAAAGCTGCATCAGATCACTTGGTCCGGGCATTTTTTCATACTTATGGCTTGCCGGTGTTGACTTCAAACTGTTCTAATAATTATGGGCCTTTTCAGTTTCCAGAAAAATTAATCCCGTTGATTATGCTAAATGCGCTTGCGGGTAAATCATTACCGATTTATGGCGATGGTTTGCAGGTGCGCGACTGGTTATTTGTTGCCGATCACTGTGCCGCGCTGGAGACGGTTTTGACCCGGGGTGTGCCGGGTGAAACTTACAATATTGGCGGTAACGCCGAGAAAACCAACCTAGAAGTTGTGCATACACTCTGTGATCTTCTGGATGAACTGCGCCCCTCAAAGGATGGTATATCCCGCAAGCAACAAATTAGCTTTGTGGCCGACCGTCCGGGGCATGATCGCCGCTATGCAATTGATGCCAGTAAAATACAAACGCAACTGGGTTGGTCTGCACAGACCGACTTTGCAACAGGCTTACGCACAACGGTGGAGTGGTATCTTGCTAATGAAGACTGGATCAAGCGGGTACAGGATGGTTCCTATAGAGGCGAGCGCCTGGGCCTTGTTGCAGAGGGAACAGAACAATGAATCAAGCAACTTCCCGTTGTGGAATCATATTGGCCGGCGGCAGTGGTACCCGGCTTTATCCGCTGACTCAGGTGGTTAGTAAGCAATTATTGCCGGTGTACGACAAGCCGATGATTTATTACCCTTTAACCACGCTGATGATGGCCGGTATTCGGGATATTTTACTGATTACTACCCCGCATGAACAATTTATGTTTAAACAATTGCTCGGTGACGGCTCACAATGGGGTATACAACTGCACTATGCAGTTCAGGAAAAACCCGAAGGGCTGGCGCAGGCTTTTCAAATTGGGCGTGAGTTTATCAATGGCCGGCCTTCTTGCTTAATTCTTGGGGATAATATTTACTACGGTGGCGGTTTGCGTGAGCGCCTAAAACAGGCAAATCGACAGGTATCTGGGGCGACTGTATTCGGTTACTGGGTGCGTGATCCTCAACGCTACGGGGTAGTTGAATTCGACCCTGACGGTCATGTGCTCAGCGTGGTGGAAAAACCCGAGCAGCCAAAATCTAACTATGCCATCACTGGGCTATATTTTTATGACCAGCAGGTCTGTGATTTTGCTGATAATTTACAACCATCCGCGCGTGGTGAGCTAGAAATTACCGATTTGAATCGCTGTTACCTAGATATCGGTGAGCTGGCCGTTGAACGCTTAGGGCGGGGGATGGCGTGGCTGGATACTGGCACGCATGAATCTTTACAGCAGGCGGCCAGCTTTATTGAAACCATTGAAACCCGTCAGGGGTTGAAAATCGCCTGTCCAGAAGAAATTGCCTATACCAGTGGTTGGATCGACACCGAACATTTGATTCGTTTAGCTGAACCCTTGCGCAAAAGCGGTTATGGCGAGTACCTGCTTGAGGTACTTAATCAGGATATTCCCGAGTGATAGTCACAGCAACCTCTCTGCCGGGAGTGATGCTGATTAAACCGCAAGTTTTCGCCGACGAGCGCGGTTATTTTATGGAAACCTGGAAGCGCAGCAGCTATGCCGAACAAGGTATTGATGTTGATTTCAGCCAGACGAATTTGTCGCAATCCACCAAAGGAGTGTTGCGGGGCTTGCATTATCAATGGCCGCAGCCACAGGCAAAGTTGGTGCAGGTGGTGCAGGGCAGGGTGTATGATGTTGCTGTTGATATTCGCCGTGGCTCGCCGAATTACTTGAAATGGGTAGGCATGGAGTTGTCAGATAAAAATCACCATCAGCTCTATATCCCGGAAGGTTTCGCTCATGGGTTCATTAGTCTTTCCGAAACCGTGTTACTAGCCTATGCCTGCAGTAGCGAATACCTGCATGCTGCAGACGCGGCACTCGCCTGGAATGACCCAGAAATTGCCATCGAATGGCCACTGGAACCGGCTTCATTATCTGCAAAAGATGCTGCCGCACCCAATATAGCCGATATACCCCCAGGCAAACTGCCGGAAATGTGTATATGAAAATTTTATTAACCGGCTGCCTCGGGCAACTGGGCCAGGAGCTGCGCCATCGCTTATTAAGCCATGGACGACTTTATGCTACCGATCACAACACCCCGGCAGATAACCATCAAATATTTTCTCTTGACTTGACTGATCGTGGTGCTTTGTTGCGAATTTTGGACAAGCTACAACCGGATTTAATTATCAATACGGCTGCATGGACGGCGGTAGATGCTGCTGAAACCGAACAAGAACCGGCCAATGCCATAAATGTTGCAGTTCCGCAATTATTAGCTGAATGGGCGGCCGCGAACCAGGCTTTGTTATTTCATTATTCAACCGATTATGTATTCGACGGGAGCAATACCAAGCCATGGTGTGAAGATGATAGTGTCGGGCCGGTGAGTGTCTACGGACAGAGTAAACTGGATGGTGAAAATGCAGTCATAAACAGTGGCTGTAAACATATAATTATTCGTACATCTTGGGTGTACTCCAGTCACTCAAAGAATTTTGTTCGCACTATGCTGCAATTGGCGGCGAATCGCGATCAGCTTCAGGTGGTCGATGATCAACGCGGCTGTCCGACGCTGGCCGAAAATGTCGCGGCGGTCACGGTAGAAATATTAAAGCAGTTGCAGGTAAAGGAAGAGCAGAATTTGTCAGGGGTGTATCACTACACCGATGACCAGCCATTGGCATGGTGTGAATTTGCCGAGCGAATTTTTTCACGCGCCCATGAGATTGGTCTAATTGAGGGTATTCCAGAGGTCATAGCGGTCGATAGCAGTGTCTTTCAGACACCCGCTAAACGCCCTCTGTATTCGGTGCTAAATTGTGAAAAAATAGAACGGACATTCGGTATTCGGCAGAAGAGTTTCAGTCACGCACTGGATGGTTGTTTGGCCGATATTCAGCGAAACCACAGTGAAACCACAACGAAAACTTAGGCTAAATAGGAAGAAATTTTTTGTTACATACCAGCTTCATAAATGATGCATTCCTAAGAGGGGAACAAACATGCTAATACCCGTTATTATGTCTGGCGGGGCCGGTACGCGCTTATGGCCGGTTTCCAGACGCGCACACCCAAAGCCGTTTATGCAGTTGGCCGATAATGAAACCCTGATGGAAAAAACCCTGGCCAGAGCGTTGGCGGTTACGGGCTCATCAGTAGTATTGACAGTCACCAGTCGGGATTATTATTTCTTAACCCGTGATGAATACCTGAAAAATACTACAGCCGGTATTACCTACGAATACATTCTTGAACCTTTTGGCCGTAATACCGCCCCAGCAATTGCATTAGCTGCATTGCGCTTGCAGGCGGAATACGGCGGTGAAACTAAGATGTTGGTGATGCCTGCAGATCATTTGATTGCAGATCAAAAAGCCTTTAAGACAGCGGTATATGAAGCAGAAAAAATTGCCGATACGGGTCAATTGGTAACTTTCGGGGTTAACCCTACGCATGCCGAAACAGGCTATGGTTATCTACTACATGGGGAAAAAATCGCTGATAGTAACGGTTATAAACTAGCAGCTTTTGAAGAAAAACCGGATCTGGAAACCGCTCTAAAATACTTAGACTCCGGTGACTACCGCTGGAATTCCGGAATGTTTCTGTTTCGGGTAAACGATATTCTGCAGGCATTGGCAACCCATGCCCCGGATGTCTACAACAGCGCCTTGGAAGTTTGGTCAGCGATCGAACCAGAAGATGAATTAGTTGAGCTTCCAGCGGAAGAATTTTCCCGTTGCCCCTCAATTTCGATTGATTATGCGGTTATGGAAGAGGCTGAAAACTGCGCCATGGTGTCCGGCGATTTCGGCTGGAGTGATATAGGCTCATGGAAGGCGATCCGAGAGCTTTACGAATCCGATGCCACCGGCAATCGCATTCGTGGCAAAGGCATAATGATAAACAGTAGCGATTGCTTTGTGCAGAGTGATGAAGGCCGAATAGTGGCTGCCATCGGCGTGCATAATTTGGTTATTATTGATACCGGTGATGCCGTTTTAGTCAGTGATGCCGAGCACTCCCAAGAAGTTAAACAGGTAGTTAGCCAACTGAATTTACAGCAACATGAGTCGGCGATATTCCATAAAACCGTGCACCGGCCTTGGGGGTATTTTACCGTGCTTGAGGATGCTAATGACTGCAAGGTAAAACGGCTGGTGGTTAAGCCGGGGTGTGTTTTGTCGTTGCAACGCCATCAACGACGCTCAGAGCATTGGACAGTGGTTGCAGGAACCGCAAGGGTCAGGGTAGGTGATGAAGAATTTTCACTTAAAGCCAATCAATCAACCTACATCCCGGTTGATACTATGCATAGGTTGGAAAACGCTGAAGATGAAGACTTGCACCTGATCGAAGTTCAAACCGGCGATTACTTTGGCGAAGATGATATTGAACGCTTCGAGGATGTTTACGGACGCTCGTAAAATTTGAATGTGCGCTACAAAAAATTAGCGTAAAAAATTAACGGACAGGTAATAAACGAATGAATAGACCCACTCTTTTAAGTTTCAAAATCATTGCGGTTACGATCCTGCTGAGCTTGCTTGCTGCTTGTTCGACATTACCCGAGGAAAGTCCAGTGGATACCCCTGAAGTTACAATGCCATATGATCATGCGGCAGATGTCGCCGGCTGGAAACAGGCGCGTATTGATAGACTGGAAGAACCTTTTGGTTGGCTTAGCCTGGTGGGGTTGTTGTGGCTAGAGCCGGGTGAAAATAAAATTGGCTCAGCTGCAAGCAACGATATTGTGCTTAAATCAGGTCCGTCGCAGTGGGGCACTGTTTTTCTGGATGGTGATTCAATCCGCTTTGTTGCCGCCAGTGATCAGGTTACAGTCGATGGTAAGCGAGTAGATGAAGTGCAGTTAATCGCAGATGTGAATGGCGAGCCGAATATAGTGATTTCCGGCACTACCCAGTTTTTTGTGATTAAACGCGGTTCTTATGCTCTCAGGGTTAAAGACAGCCAATCACCTGTAAGGGTTGATTTTGCAGGGTTGGATTATTACCCGGTAGACGAAAGCTGGAAATTTAATGCGAAATTCACCCCAGCTGCTGAAGGTGCCACTATTCCGATTAGCAATGTACTCGGTCAACTTGATGATTCGCCTTTGGCGGGTACCCTTGAGTTTGAAAAAGACGGTGTGCAATACAGCTTGCTTGCACTGGTTCAGGATGATAAGTATTTCATTATTGTTGCTGATCCTACCAACGGTCGTGGTACCTATGGTGCCGGTCGATTTATTTATACTAAATTAGCTGAGAATGGGCGCGTGAGTATTGATTTCAATAAGGCTTACAACCCGCCCTGTGCGTTTACAGAATACTCCACCTGCTCGCTTCCACCACCGCAAAACCGCATGCCGATTGCAGTCACTGCAGGTGAAAAAGAATATCGTGGCAAGCATTGATAAGGGATGTTAGACCCTTTGTCTAAGAGTTTGGTAAAATAGATGTTTGATTAGCGGCCTTTCAAGGGCTGTACCTTTTATTTAAACAGGTAAAACAAATGGCCAAAAAACCAGTAATTGGAATCATCATGGGCTCAAAGTCCGACTGGCCCACCATGAGTAAAACGGCTGAAACTCTTGATGACCTCGGTGTGGGCTATGAGGTTCGTGTGGTTTCTGCACATCGCACCCCGGACTTGTTATTTGAATATGCCGAAAACGCGGCTCAGCGCGGCTTGCATGTCATCATTGCAGGCGCTGGCGGAGCCGCCCACCTGCCGGGTATGGTAGCGGCAAAAACGCTGTTGCCAGTGCTTGGTGTGCCGATACAATCGCGTGCTCTGAAAGGCATGGACTCATTACTATCAATTGTGCAAATGCCCGCAGGTATTCCTGTCGGGACGCTCGCTATTGGTGATGCCGGTGCAATCAATGCGGCATTACAAGCCGCCGCTATTCTTGCCTTACATGATGAACAAATACACCAGGCACTAACAAGTTTCCGTAAAACACGCACCGACAGTGTGCTTTCCGAGCATGACCCACGCACCTAAGCCTATGAAGATTGCATTCTTAGGTGGGGGCCAATTGGCCATGATGATGGCAGATGCAGGGCAATCACTGGGCGATTCGTTCTCTTTTTTAGATCCTAATGCCGATTCCTGTGCGGGTAAAAGTGGTGAGCTTCTGGTGGCCGACTACTCTGATCCCGAGGCTTTAAGTCAGCTAGCAGCAAGCGCTGACATCGCCAGTTATGAATTTGAAAATGTGGCCGTCGATGCAGTATTGCAATTGCAGGAAAAACTACCGGTTTATCCTAGTGTTGATGCGCTAAAAGCCTGCCAGGATCGACTCGAAGAAAAACAATTGCTACAACAACTAGGTATTCCGCTGGCAGATTTTGCCGCAGTCAACAGCCGTATTGAATTACTCGCAGCAATCGAAAAAATCGGCTATCCGGCGGTCTTGAAAACCCGACGCATGGGCTATGATGGCAAGGGGCAAATGGTTCTCAAAGTGCCTGAAGACCTGGAAAGAGCCTGGCATAAACTGGGCGACTATCCCTTAATTCTGGAAGCATTTGTCGCCTTTGAAAACGAGTGCTCAATGATTGCAGCGCGCGCCCAAAGTGGGGATACTGTGTATTACTCCATGAGCTGGAATATTCATTTGCAAGGCGTTCTTGCGGTGAGTTTTTCGCCTTGGTATTCAGCCAGCATGCAACAACAAGCCGAAGGTTTGGTTAAGAGCATTCTTGAGCACTTTGATTATGTAGGCGTGCTTACGCTTGAGTTGTTTAACTGCGGTGGCCACTTAGTGGCTAATGAAATTGCACCACGGGTACATAATTCCGGGCATTTGACCATCGAAGGTTCAACTTGTTCACAATTTGAAAATCATATTCGCGCTATTTCAGGCCGGGTTCTTGGTTCGCCTCAAAGCAAGCAGGTATCAGTCATGCTCAATTGGCTGGGAGAAATCCCCAAGCATGGAAAGTTGCTAGTAATGCCGGGTATCCACTTGCATGATTATGGCAAGCAGGCAAGACCGGGGCGCAAGCTCGGGCACACCACTGTATGTGCTGAAAACTGGGATGATATGCGTCGGAAACTGAATGCATTTAGCCACCTTAAAAATCCTGCGATCCAGGCCGCGATTGCAGCGCTGGCTTAATCTTCAAGTTTAATCATTCCCTAGGCTACATCAGCTTGTTAAAGTTCATTTCATTAAAGAGCTATATACACTTGCAATATAGCATTAAGTATATACAATAGGTATATAGCATAAATAACGAGGTGATTGATGGCTACTGGCTCGGTTTTTGTAAACAATAGAACTCAAGCGGTGAGGCTTCCTGCTGAAACAAGATTTCCGGATAACGTAAAAAAAGTAAACGTACGAGTCTTGGGAAAAGAGCGCATATTAACACCTGTTGAAAACACCTGGGATAGTTTTTTTCTCTCGGAAAATGGGGTAAGTGATGACTTTTTGCCCACTAGAGCCTCTCAGCACCAGCCCGATAGAGAGTCTCTGTAGTGTTGAAGTATATGCTCGATACAAATATAGCTATCTATGTTATTAAGCGTCGCCCGATTGAAATGCTTGAAATATTCAATCAGCACACAGGTCAGCTTTGTATCAGCTCAATTACGCTAGCAGAATTACTTCATGGGGTTGAGAAAAGCGAATTTGTAGAGAAAAATCGTAACAATGTTGAAAATTTCATATCTCGTCTTGAGGTTATCGACTATGGCAATAAAGCCGCCGCTCATTATGGTGATATTCGAGCCGAATTAGAGCAAAAAGGAATGACAATAGGTGTCAACGATTTACATATCGCTGGTCATGCCAGAAGCGAAGGTTTAATTATTGTGACCAATAATCTGCGTGAATTTGAGCGTGTTTCTGGCTTGCGTGTGGAAAACTGGGTTCAAGTTTAGATTAATCCGTTCGCTGCGCGACAAGAAGCTTAAGGAAAGCTTGGTAACGATTTCCAGAATGGTTTAGGTAACTGCACCCAGCTTAATCCCCAAACACTGGTTTAACGGGTTTTCCTTGTGTCATTTGATTATGGTTAAGTTGCGTGGATGCAGTTTTCACGATCAGTGGATCTGGGGTACCTACAATAGACTCATCCTTGTCCGGGTAATTAATTTGTGAGAGAAAATGTCGAATACAGGCTAGGCGTGCACGCTTTTTATCATCGGATTTGATAACTACCCAAGGCGCATCAGCGGTATCAGTATAAAAGAACATGCTTTCCTTAGCCTCGGTATATTGATCCCAGCGTTCCAGTGATTGGATATCAATTGGACTTAGTTTCCACTGTTTCAGCGGGTCGAGTTTGCGTGAGTGAAATCGACGCAGTTGTTCATAACGACTGACAGAGAACCAGTACTTGAAAAGGATAATGTCGCTTCTTACCAGCATCCTTTCCAGTTCGGGTGCTTGGCGCAAAAATTCAAGATATTCATTGGGTGTGCAAAAATCCATCACCCGCTCTACACCAGCACGGTTATACCAGGACCGGTCAAAGAAAACCATATGCCCGCGAGTTGGTAGTTGCGCAATATAGCGTTGGAAATACCATTGCCCGCGTTCGCGTTCGTTCGGCTTTTCCAAGGCTACAACCCAAGCTTCTCGGGGGTTTAAATGTTCCATAAAACGCTTAATAGTGCCACCTTTGCCAGCAGCATCGCGACCCTCAAACAGTGCAACAATTCGTTTGCCGCTGATCTTTACCCAATTCTGTAATTTTAGTAACTCTGTCTGCAGCAGTAATTTTTCGCTTTCATACTCAGCGCTTGGCAGTTTTGTAGCGTAAGGATAAACCCCGAGTTTGAACGATAGTTGCAGGGATTCCTCGTTGCTCATCGCCTTGTCGCCTTTTATAAACTCAGCTGGGTTATCAAAGTTATATTCGAAGGCGTTGGAGACGGTTTTTTTCTCGCTCGTTTTCTTTGGCATTTTAAACCCTTGTAGTGTTACTGAGTTACTGGTAAATATGCTTTAACATATCATCTTTTAGCGGGTCTGTCAGTCGAGTGCTAGTAATATCTGTAGTTTGGTTCTGCCTGCCGTTATTAATCAGGTCTCACTGCCCTGTGCTTTGTGCCATACACTCCAGCGCCAATAAACAAAGCTTCCATGTATTAGAGACGGTAGCTCAGACAATTTTTTCAAAACACTCATATATTATCAACTCCAAAAAAAATCAGTAGCCCGAAGACCGTAAGCGCAAAGTAAACCCCGCCCTGTTTTCCTGAACGATTTCCAGTCACCTATGCTTCTGATGAACTAGGAGCAATAAGCAATGCAAAAAATGATACCCACGCTGACCCAGCGTCAGCGTTATTGGCTAGAACATATTCAGGCCTGTGAAGCCTCCGGTAAAAGCATGGTTGAGTACGCGGCGACACAGGGATTTCCTGTTCAGGCGCTATATGCCAGCAAGAATATACTGATTAAAAAAGGTGTTTTAGCGGGTGCAGGTATTGGAAGCCAGCCCTGGAAGTCAGTGGCGGATTGGGTTAGCCAACGGTGTACCGGTGGCCTTTGTTGGCGAAGTGAATGCTGGATCGTTACGAACCATATTAAACGCTGCCGCTGAGCTATCTGCACAATGAATGGCAGCAGCTGACCGCTTATCTGAAAGATGGCCGTCTGGAGATCGACACCAAAAGTAGGCGCTTTAGCGATAACGGTGCTGAAAATGCCATCCGCCCGTTCGTGTTGGGACGGAAAAACTGGTTGTTCAGTACTTCGGTCAAAGGGGTTAAATCCAGTGCCAACCTGTACTCGCTAGTCGAAACGGCCAAGGCCAATGGCTTGGAACCGTATGCTTATCTGCGGTATGTGTTTACCGAGTTACCGAAAGCAGAAACTGTGGAAGCCATCGAGGCATTGCTGCCGGGCAATATCAACATGGATCAGATCAGGGGTGGTTGAGCAAGGGCAGTGTTTATTAACCGCTTACCATAAAGTAAGTAAAGATAAATAAATATCATTGCTGTCCCGTTAACTTTGTGGGCTCTTCCCCTGATCGAGTGGGTAGGCACAGTTAAAAATGAGACAAATCATCCTTGACAGGCGGAATACACGCCAGATACTCGGTAGCCATGAAGGGATTGGGGCAGTCTGATTAGAATCCTGTGG
>JAKITK010000050.1 GCA_021648125.1 Lysobacterales bacterium | reverse complement strand
TCACCAAAATGACCCGGTAACCCTCTTCCCGTAGTGCCCTGCAGGCTTGCACGCCGGAGTAGTCAAACTCACAAGCCTGGCCAATAACAATCGGGCCAGCACCGATAATAAGGATGCTTTTTAAATCTATTCTTTTTGGCATCTCAGCGGTCTTCCTTCATCAATGCGATAAATTGATCGAACAAGGGCGCAACATCATGCGGCCCAGGACTGGCCTCGGGATGCCCCTGGAAACTGAAAGCCGGTTTGTCGATGCGCCGTACTCCCTGCAAAGAACCGTCAAACAAGGATCGATGGGTGGCGACAAGGGTATCTGGCAAACTGGCTTCATCGAGGGCAAAGCCGTGATTTTGACTGGTAATCATGACCACATTGGTGAGCAAATCCTGAACCGGATGATTAGCACCGTGGTGGCCGAATTTCATTTTCATGCTTTCAGCACCACTGGCAAGTCCCAACAACTGGTGCCCCAGACAAATACCGAAGATGGGAATATTGGTTTCCAGAAGTTGTTGGATAGCAAAAATGGCATAGTCGCAGGGCTCGGGATCACCGGGGCCATTGGAGAGAAAAACGCCATCTGGCTCTAATTCAAGCACTTCCTCCGCCGGTGTTTCTGCCGGCACAACCGTAACCCGGCAACCGCGATCAACCAGCATCCGTAAAATATTACGTTTAATCCCGAAGTCGTAAGCCACCACATGAAACTCTTCGCTGCCTGAATTCCAGCGCCTATCATCTAACTCCCAGCTGCCTTCGGTCCATTCATAACCGCTGCTATCGCTGACTTCTTTGGCTAGATCCAGACCTTTAAGGCCAGGAAAATCTCTGAGTGCCGCATCGCAGCTGGCGATGTTGATATTGCCTGTCATCAAACAACCATTTTGAGCGCCTTTTTCGCGCAGAATTCGGGTTAACTTGCGGGTATCAATATCCGCAATTGCAACAATATCTCTTTCTTTCAACCAATCACCCAGATTTTTCTCCGAGCGCCAATTACTTGCCAGCAGTGGCAGATCTCGAATCACCAGGCCAGCAACAAAACTGGTCTCGGCTTCAGCATCAACACTGTTAGTGCCGGTATTACCGATATGCGGATAAGTTAAGGTGACGATTTGACTGGCGTATGAAGGGTCGGTGAGGATTTCCTGATAGCCACTCATGGCGGTATTAAAAACCACCTCGCCAACACTCAGACCTTCAGCGCCGATAGATTGGCCATGAAAAATAGTTCCATCCGCGAGCACCAGCACCGCGGGTTTTACTGCTGCATTAATACTCACCTAATTCCACCCATATTCAATCAGCCACATTTTCAAGCTGCAGATACAAAAAACGGGACAGACCCCGTATTAATGAGGATCAATCCCGCTTAGATTCTTACCTGTGCGACTTTTAGGAAAAGACCCTAAAGCCACTCTTCCAAGCCATAAGATTTTACTTGATGGGCGGCTTTGTGTCTAACAGAAACGGTGAGTTTTTAACGAGAATATTAATCGTACTCAATTCTAAAACCTTCGATTATGGAACCATCTTCTGCTTCGGCAAAAAAGCGCGAATCGCTGAAGTTGCCTATCGGCATACGGTAAGTGATACCTTCAGCTTCAATCCTGCAACCTGGGCTCGCAGTTTCCTCATCAATTTCACAGATTATGTTGCCCCAGGGTGGCGGTGTAGGAGAAGCTATCGGGCCATTGGGTTCATAGCCTTGAAGAGAATAAGTCAAAACCCTATTTTCACCTGTCCCGGTGACATGAGTCTGTACATAAACATGCTGCGCCCTCAGGAGATAGTCGTCTGCAGCAGCTGATGGCCTTACTGAAATAAGAAACAATGTATTACGGATATTTATATTTGGTCCGAATTCAGGGAGTATATAGGGAGTTTGTTGATTGAAATAGGCTTTGCCAGACGAACCATAAGTGAATGGCACAAAGTACTCTGTATGCGGTACAGCGGCTGGGCCTCCTTCACTATCAGGCAGCACCGAAATCTGTAAATGATTACGTTGCCTAAACAGCAGTGTGACTTGCTCGCCGCTAGTGATTTGATCTGGCGGGATAAAACTACAACCAAAACATGTACCACCTTCAACCCGGACTAGGTTGGTTTTAAGCTCCCACACCACGCCCACATTTTCCGAGCGTACCAGTGGCCCGGAAATGATAAACCATTCCGGTTGGCCGGCATCATTATAGGTGTAAAGGTATCCTGCCAGCACACCATTCTGAATTTCGAGATTTAACGCCGAACCGGGTGATAGCTCTGGATTCGACCAAAGCCCAGATTCCGGGTATGGGGCTACAGTTAAGTCTTCACAGCCGACGCAAGGAACCCATGGGCCGTGTGTTTCGAGCGGTGATAGCGCCAGTGCAAAAGTGGACAGTAAGAGCAAGGTTGTTAGTAGGGAAATTCTGTGAAATACTTTCATAAACACCTCAAAGTTGAGTAGTTAGTATACTCGATTGAAATCGGAAGCCACCTGATTTGAATCAAGGAACTCTACTGGTAGTGTATCAGAGAGGGGGGGGGCAATTACAAAAAACTGGATTCCCGCCTGCGCGGGAATGACGAGGGTTTTTGGGAACAGGTGCAGGCAATGAACGGTACTACCCTAGTGCCGCTGGGCACCAAACTATTACCACTAGCTGACAATGGCGGCCCAACCCCGACAATGGCACTGGGTCTGGGTCTGGGTAGCCCGGCACTGGATGCTGGCAACAGCAACTGCCAATCTATTCTGGGTATTGATCAGGTCAGTTGGGATCAACGCTTAATGACAAGAATTGATCAAGATGGTAACAATGACGGGGTCTCAAACTTTTGTGATATTGGAGCCTTTGAAACCTTTTCCCGTGGTTGTGAAACTCAGCCGATCCATATAAGTGAATACACTTATAACGGCCCGGCTCAGGATAATATCCTCAGCCAAACAACAATCACGACGGTTGGGAATGTCGTTGTTGGGCCTGCTTCTAATGTCTATTTTGCTGCATCAAACGGCATTGATCTAAGCAGTGGTTTTTCGGTACAGAAGGGCGGTGTTTTTCTAGCCGAAGTTAAGAGTGTGAGCTGCCCCTAACCAGACCTACTAACTACTTATAAATGATGTAACAAATCCCGCATATTATAAAACCCTGCACTCTTTTGGCTAAGCCAGCGTGCGGCTTCCAGTGCACCGCGGGCAAAGCTGTTACGGTCAGTGGCGCGGTGGGTGATTTCTAAAACCTCTCCCGGAAGTTGAAATAAAACCGTGTGTTCACCAACAATATCGCCTGCTCGAACTGATGAAATGCCAATTTCACCATCCGCACGCAGTCCACAATCGCCTTGCTGCCCACTGTTCACAACGGCGTTAAAATCCTGCCCACGAGCATTGGCTACAGCTTGTGCAAGTTGCAAGGCGGTACCCGAGGGCGCATCTTTTTTATAACGATGGTGAGCTTCAGTAATTTCGACATCTGCCGTCATTCCCAAGCTCTGTGCGGCTTTGTCCACCAGTTGGGCAGTCAGATTAACACCAATACTGGTGTTTGGCGCCCAGAAAACAGGAATAGACGCACCTGCACTGCGTAAGCTGGCCATTAAGCCTTCATCGATACCTGTGGTACCGCTAAGCAGTGCCGTTTTACTCCGCAAACACCAATCCAATGCCTGCTGCAAACCCTCGGGTTGAGAGAAATCAATCAGCACATCGGCAGGCTCCAGCGCGTCTAGTTGCAAAGTACTGTTACGGCTAATTTCTGCGACGACTTCTAAATCCTTGCGCTGCTGGCAGAGCTTGATGATAGCCTCACCCATACGCCCGCCGGAGCCGTGAATAATTACTCGTGTACTATTCATTACTTATCCCCTGCCCGACCAGCATTCATTCTGAAATTCATACTAGCTACTGTATCAGGATTGAGCACGGCTGAAAAATGATTTCAGCCCATCCACCCAGCTGTTGCCATCGGGATAATGGTGTTTATGCTCACCTAGGCTTTCCTGAAAGTCACGCAGTGCCGCTTTTTGTTTCTTGTTTAAATTAACCGGTGTTTCCAAGCGCACCCGGCACATTAAGTCACCATGCCGCTGGCTGCGTACCGATTTCACCCCTTTGCCGCGCATGCGGAACATCTTCCCACTTTGGGTACCACCTGGTATTTTTAACTTAATTTGGCCATCGAGAGTGGGCACTTCAAGCTCGCCGCCAAGGCTTGCCATAGCAAAATCTATCGGGGCTTCGCAATAAAGATCATCGCCATCGCGTTCAAAAATAGAGTGGGTTTTTACATGGACTTCTACATACAGATCGCCACTGGGTGCGCTATTCGGCCCGGCTTCGCCTTCGCCGCTCAAGCGGATCCGATCGCCATTATCCACACCCGGTGGAATTTTCACAGATAAGGTGCGACTTTCCCGCAGCCTACCCTGTCCGTGACACTGTGGGCAAGGATTACTGACTTGGGAGCCCTGACCCTGACAGCTGGGGCAGGTTTGCTGCATGGAAAATATTCCCTGCTGCATGCGTACCTGGCCGGCACCATTACAAGTTGTACAAGTTTCGCGATTGCCATCCTGGGAACCACTGCCGTTGCAGGGTTCGCATTCTGCCAGTGTGGGGATTTTGATTTCCCGTTCAACACCGCTGACCGCTTCTTCCAGATCAAGTTCTATGGGATAGCGCAGATCAGCACCGCGTTGCTGCCGGGGTCTGCCGCGACCACGACCGCCACCGAATATATCACCGAATATATCACCAAAAGCATCACCCACATCACCGTGGAAACCACCGGGCCCTGCTCCCTGGCCTACACCGGCATGACCGTATTGGTCATAAGCCGCGCGTTTTTGCGGGTCTTTGAGTACTTCGTAGGCTTGCTTACATTCCTTAAACTTTTCCTGCGCGCTATCATCATCTGGATTCCTGTCCGGATGTAGTTTCATCGCCAGTCGGCGGTAGGAAATTTTTAGTTCTGATTGGGTAGCTGTCTTGCTAACACTCAGAATTTCGTAGTAATCGCGCTTGCTCATATAATCGTTTTCATATAATCGTTTTCGTCTTATAGGTTCTATTTGTCCTGAATATTGGGTAGGTTGTCGGCTTTTTCAACCGGAAAACCGTAGAATTAATCACTGGCAGTATTTCCTAATTATCATGTGATTATGCACAACTTGCTATTTGAGACTCATTTCATATCGGACAAAGCTATTGTCTACAGGGTCGATAGATGGACGGTAGTAGGATAATGCATATGTCCATGGATGGACGGTAGTAGGATAATGCATATGTCCATGGATGGACGGTAGTAGGATAATGCAGGAGCAATTGCCGAGGTTCGGCGGTTATTTTTCGTTTTGCTGTGGAATCAATAGCATCTGCAGCATGCGTGTTTCTATTTGAGGATTGGGCTATTAGATAATCTGTGCAGACCTTGGTGAGGACCAAGTTCCATGCACAATACGCCGGGCGTACAAGCTAAGCAATTCAAGCAACAAATACGGTTGCGCTTGCAGGCTTGGGTGCATGTGCAAAAGCAACAAATCAAGCAAGCTACCAAGTGTAGCCTTAAGCAAGGCTCTAGATGCCAGCAGGAAATGGCAAATCAACCGGGACAGGCCTGGAAACCAACGCTTAGCATAAATGTGCTTAGAACGCACCACCTCGCTTTTGGTAATCGCGGTGATACGGGGGTTGCGTCGCGTTGCTCCACCATGAGCATGCACAATGGGTACAGTATCGGTGACATACACACCTATGCCATGTTCCTGCGCGCGCTTACAAAGATCTACATCCTCTGAGTACATCCAGTAAATATCCCCCCAGCCGCCTAGCTGAGCCAAGCTAGAGCGATCTATAATAACTGCCGACCCAGTTACCCAATCAACAACGCGAGAGCCGGTTGAAAATCGATCTATCAACTTCTTTCGACGCAATGAGCGTACAAATCCAAGCGCATCAAACGGCCCTGGGAACAAGTCATATACTTTGGAGGCTTGGCCATTCAGGTTAACCTGTGGACAACCAGCAATTGCAGGCTGTGGCAATTTCTTGAATGCGTTAATCCACTGCGCCAGAGAACCCGGAGGTAACTCTGTATCCGGGTTCAAGAAGATTAATCGTGATGCCTGTGTGGCCGCAACACCAAGATCATTTGCAGCACTAAAGCCCGCATTAACCGTGTTTTCGATCCAATGTATAGTGGGAAATTCGGCTTGGAATGAAGCCAGCCTGCCATCGGCTGAATTATTGTCAACAACTATCACTTCTATGTCAGTAGTTTGCTCACTGAGTTCCGCTATAATTGAATGCAGACACTTAATAAGTGGATCCCAGCTACGATAATTAACAATCACAATGGCAGTTTTAGGCATGCAGTTACTCAGTCGGGAGTTTCGGCAGTTATCAGAAAACCTTTGGTGAGCCAGTCACGGAAAATCATTCTTGAAAACCGGTAACTCAGGGTTCGCTTAGGCCGTACTGCTCCGATCTGGATATTCACAAAACCCGCACCCTCAAACATAGCCAGTGCGTCTTTGCGGCAGAACCAACGAAGATGTGTTCTGTCTATCACTCCGTGCTCGCGGTATTGGAATGACTGTCGAAAGATTAGCATGCTCAGAAAACTTAGATTACGCACATTCGGCAGACTGCATATCACTTTTCCCCCAGGACGCAATCTAGTCCGTAAACTGGCCAGCGTATGCCACGGCTCGACCAGGTGTTCCAGTACATCACCACAAATAAGATGACTGAAATATGCTTCCGGCAATGTATCGACAACCTGTTCCAGGTCGCCGCAACGCACCTCATCCAGTGCCGAATTTTGTCGCGCCTCATCAGCCGCAGATTCAATCAACTCAATCCCCCAGACAGTTGCGGCACGGCCTTCGCGCTTAATCAATGCGGCGACATGCCCGGCGCCACAGCCGACATCTAATACGCAATTATTTGGAGCGATTTCTACGCAAGCCACCAACTCGGGGCGTTCGTGACGATAATAATTTGACTCTGTTTGCGACTCTGTTTGCATTGGGTGAGCATATAGCATAACACTACAGTGGGAAAGCTCAGCAGCCGAGGTTTGAGTGATTATTTTGTAAGCGCAGAGCAAACCCCAGCCTATTTATTTCAAGAGCATTTATTTCAATAACATTATTGTAACTGATAAAAAAAACCCCGCAATTGCGAGGTTTTTTTATCAGTGATGAAAAAAAGTTATTTCTTTTTATCATCCACTTCTTCGAACTCGGCATCAACCACATCATCAGCTGCCTCAGCCGGGGCAGCTTCTTCTGCATCCCCTGCTGCAGCGGCTGCTTCTGCATCCGCCTGTGCTTGCTGGTGAATAACCTGACTGGCTTCGGTTAAAGCTTCAACACTGGCATCGATCGCAGCTTTGTCGTCTGCTTTCATTGCCTCTTCAACCTTGCTGATGGCATCTTCGATTTTTTGCTTATCATCATCTGCCAGCTTGTCACCCATTTCTTTCAGGCTACTTTGGGTTGCATGCACCATACCATCTGCTGTGTTTCTGGTAGTTACAAGCTCTTTGAATAAACGATCTTCCTCAGCATGTGCTTCGGCATCGTTAACCATACGTTCGATTTCCTCTTCAGAAAGACCAGAACCGGCTTTAATTTCAACCTTCTGCTCTTTACCAGTGGCGTTATCCTTCGCTGATACATGCATGATGCCGTTGGCATCGAGGTCGAAGGTTACTTCGATCTGTGGCATACCGCGAGGTGCTGGGGCAATTCCGCTGAGGTCAAAACGAGCCAGCGATTTATTATCCGCTGCGCGTTCGCGTTCGCCCTGTAATACATGTACAGTTACCGCTGCTTGATTATCTTCTGCAGTAGAGAAAGTCTGCGATGCCTTGGTAGGAATCGTGGTGTTTTTCTCGATCAGTTTGGTGAGTATGCCGCCCATGGTTTCAATACCCAGTGATAACGGGGTTACATCCAGCAACAATACATCTTTCACATCACCGGCAAGTACACCACCTTGAATTGAAGCACCCATAGCTACAGCCTCATCAGGATTTACATCCTTGCGGGGCTCCTGGCCAAACAGTTTAGTAACCGCTGCTTGAACCATCGGCATACGGGTTTGGCCACCAACCAGAATGACATCATCTAGATCTGAAATGCTCAGCCCAGCATCTTTCAAGGCAATTTTACAAGGCCCGAGAGTGCGTTCTACCAGATCACCAACCAATGATTCCAGCTTGGCACGGGTTAATTTAATAATCAGGTGCTTAGGACCGGATGCATCGGCAGTAATATAGGGCAGATTAACTTCTGTTTGCTCGGTAGTAGACAGCTCGATTTTAGCGCGCTCGGCCGCTTCACGCAGGCGTTGCAGTGCTAATGGATCATTGCGTAGATCGACACCTTGGTCTTTTTTGAATTCAGCGACCAGATAATCAATTACACGCTTGTCGAAATCTTCACCACCAAGGAATGTATCACCATTGGTTGCCAACACTTCAAACTGATGCTCGCCGTCAATATCGGCAATTTCAATGATGGATACATCAAAGGTACCGCCACCGAGATCATAAACCACCAGTTTACGGTCGCCGACTTTTTTATCCATGCCATAGGCCAAAGCTGCCGCCGTTGGCTCATTAATAATACGTTTGACTTCAAGGCCGGCAATTTTGCCTGCATCCTTGGTAGCCTGGCGCTGTGAGTCGTTGAAGTAAGCCGGAACAGTGACTACTGCTTGGGTAACTTCTTCACCCAAGTAGTCTTCTGCGGTTTTCTTCATTTTCATTAACACCAATGCGGAAATTTCCGGCGGTGCCATTTTTTTGCCATTAGCTTCAACCCAAGCATCGCCATTGTCGGCTTCAACTATTTTATAAGCCACTAGATCAACATCTTTTTGCACCACATCTTCTTTGAATTTACGCCCGATCAATCGTTTGATTGCATACAGGGTGTTTTCGGGGTTAGTTACCGCTTGGCGTTTGGCGGGTTGGCCTACCAAAACTTCGCCGTCTTTGGCAAAAGCCACAACGGATGGGGTGGTACGGTCGCCTTCTGCATTTTCGATGACCTTTGGTGCACCACCTTCCATTACAGAAACGCAGGAGTTAGTGGTACCCAGGTCAATACCGATAATCTTACTCATGTTCATTCTCCAAAATATAAACTTATCATAGTAGTAAATATGGGGGCATTGGTTTTCAGTTCAAGCAGAAAAGCAATGTTTATCAAACTTTTATTCAACTATTACTAAATTTTTTTAACTTTCTATTGAGCAACAATTACCATCGCTGCGCGTATCAAGCGGTCATTAAGTTTGTAACCTTTCTGGATTACTTCAATAATACCGCCTGAATCAAATCCTTCCATCGGCACCATTCCAACCGCTTCGTGTAAATCCGGGTTGAATACTTCACCTTCGGGGTTAATCGCTTCAAGTCCGAATTTTTCTAAGGCCTTGCTAAACATCTTCAGGGTCAATTCACTGCCCTCACGCAAGCCTTCTGGACTGACATTTTCCGCTTCCAGTCCGCGCGCAAAAGTATCGTAAACGGGTAGCAGTTCTTTCATAAATGCATCGAGTGCGAATTTGCGCGCTTTGTCGATTTCTCTGGCAGCCCGGGTGCGCGAATTTTGCACTTCAGCTTGCTGGCGCAGCAAAGCATCTTTGTGCTTGTCCAAATCAACCGTAGCTTCCGCTAATGCCGCTTCAAGTTCGCTAAGTCCAGTATCCAGTGGCGCATCCACAATGGTTTCAACTTTGCCTTCAGCTATCATTTCATCATGCGAGCTTTCAGCCTGTTCCTGTTTATCTTTATTCATACCGGTACCTTTGTATAAGTCAAAATTCTGATGTTCAAAATATGGGGTTTCGCGGCTCGTATTCAAGGGTTAATGTCGCCCAGGGCGATATACCAATTGCCCAGCGTTTCAGTTCGTGCTAATTTTGGCGGATGCTAGAACATCTACATATCCGCAATTTCGCCATTATCAATACCATCGAGCTGGATTTGCGCCCGGGTTTTACCACTATTAGTGGGGAAACCGGCGCTGGAAAATCCATCATGGTTGATGCCCTCGCCTTTCTGCTGGGCGCACGCGCGGAACGCAACTGGGTACGCACGGGTAGTCGCGGTGCGGAAATTGTCGGGGACTTCGATCTTACTAATAATCTTCCGGCGTTGGCCTGGTTGCAGGAAAATGAGTTGGAAGAAAACCAACGCTGTTTGTTACGGCGCAGTCTACTGGCTGCTGGAGGCTCACGCGCATGGATTAATGGCCGCCCGGTTACCTTGGGGCAATTACAAAACCTAGCCAGTCATTTAATCAGCATTCACGGCCAACATGAACACCAGCACTTGGTTGAGCCGGTGCAACAACGCCAATTGCTCGACCAATGGGGAAATTCAGAAGCACAAACCGCCGTGGTGGCTGATTTGCATAGCCATTGGAAAAAACTTAAAACACAGCTGCAAAAAATTATCGATACACCTGCAGCCGATCCGCAATATTTGCAGTTAATTCGCTATCAAATTGATGAACTCAAGCGCGAAGCCCTAAGCAGCGAAGAATACCAGCAACTTTCTGCAGAACATGAACGCCTAGCGCATGCCGATGATCTACAGCAGGGATTAGCGAATACTTTATCCGACTTAAATAATGAGGAGCGCGGTGCCAGCTTCCGTCTACAAACGGCGCTGGCCAACCTACAACCCTTGCTGACTCTGGATTTAGACCTTACGACAGAAATTCGTGAAGTACATGCTATGCTGACAGAGGCTGCAATTAACATTGAAGAAAGCCAGGCTGGTTTGCGCAACATTCTGGGGCAGTGCGATTCCGACCCGCAGCGTTTGCAGCAACTGGATCAGCAGCTTAGTCAGCAGCACAGCCTCGCACGCAAGCATCAGGTAGAGCCCGATAAGCTGCAACAACAGCTAGAAGTGCTTAAACAACGGGTGTCTGAGCTTTCACAAAATGATCAGCTACGCCAACAGCTCGAAACACAACTGCAAGCAGGTCTTAAAAAATACCGCCAGCAAGCCGCAAAACTATCCGCAAAACGGCGTAAAATCGCTGATATCATCAGCAACAAAGCCACTGAATTACTGGACACCCTCGGCTTTACCGGCGCACTGATAAACATAGAAGTATCGGCAGATACTCAGTCTGAGCCGCGTAGCCACGGGCAGGATATAATCCGCATATTGGTTCGAACCAATCCGGGACAGGCGCAGGGCTTATTGCAAAAAATCGCTTCCGGTGGTGAGTTATCAAGAATTTCACTAGCCATCCAGCTTGCCACCCAGCAACTGGATTTCAAACAGGCGGGAATAGCGGGAATCACCCAAGTATATGATGAGGTTGATGCCGGTATTGGCGGCGATACCGCCAACAGGGTTGGCCAGATGCTATCGGAGCTAGCCAGCAACGGGCAAGTGCTTTGTGTAACCCATCTGGCCCAGGTTGCCGCTAGAGCCAACACGCATTACTTGGTCAATAAAAGCAGCGACACTGAGAGCACCCATGTTTCGGTGGTGGAATTAAGGCAAACCGAAAGAGTGGAAGAAATAGCCCGTATGCTTTCTGGAAAACTATCCGCTAGCAGTCGTAAACATGCGAAGGAGCTATTGGCGGGTTAATAGTGGCCGAGGCTGTTATTTAATCTGTTTTTTTAATCTGTTTTTTCGGGCGCACATAAATTACCAGACTGTGATCTACAATTTCATAGTTATGTAGGGCGGCAATTTTTTCCTGTAGTCTTTCTATTTCTAAAGAAACAAACTCAGTTACATCACCGCTTTCCAGACAAACCATATGGTCATGGTGCTCACCTTCATCAAGCTCATAGCTTGCCTGACCGCTCTCAAAGTTGTGTTTTGCAACCAGACCCGCCGTTTCGAACTGGCTTAACACCCGGTAAACGGTCGCAAGGCCAATATCTGAGCCTTCTGCTAACAACATTCGGTAAAGGTCATCGGCTGTATGATGGCGCTTTTCACTATTGGCGAGCAGTTCCAATATCCGCAAACGCGGCTGGGTGACTTTTAATCCGGCATTCTTGAGGTCTAATTTTTCCACAATTGCTATCCCGTTTTTGTTGTAATCTGTGCAAAGCGCATTAACATGATGTTATCAGCCCCATGGTATTGTATTATTCACCTTCTGACAATTTGTAATTTAGACCCCAAGCCCAGATTCTGGGGGATTGGGGTTAAAACTGGAATCGGAAATTCATGCGAGCACTAACCTTCAGCATCTTATTGCTAACCATCAGCGGGCTTACTGGCTGCAACCTAATCTACAAACAATCGATCCAGCAAGGCAATGCCATTGAGCAGGAAGAGTTGGATAAGGTAGATATCGGCATGACCAAACGCCAAGTGAACCTGATAATGGGTACTCCGGCGGTGCAAGACCCATTTCATAAGGATCGCTGGGACTATGTTTACGAATACCGTCCACGCGGAAACGACGGAAATAAACGCATTGTTACCATTCTTTTTGAGAAAAACGAAGTGACCGATATCATTGGTCTAGTCCAGAATATCGAGGAATGGGATAATGTGAAAACTGCTGTACGCTCTAAGTC
This sequence comes from Lysobacterales bacterium, assembly GCA_021648125.1. Classification (GTDB taxonomy): domain Bacteria; phylum Pseudomonadota; class Gammaproteobacteria; order Xanthomonadales; family SZUA-36; genus SZUA-51. The sequence goes on along the minus strand of JAKITK010000050.1, from coordinate 7,745 downwards.
CCGCGATAAGTAGCTCACCAATAACGAGCTTACTTCAGAATTTTCAATTGCAGTGAATACGCCCGAATTATCGGGCTTTTTGCTTTTCAGCCTTCAAGCGCCTAGCTTCCATAGGATCGATAATCAGAGGCCGGTAAATTTCGATGCGGTCATTTTCTTGCAATACATAATTCAATGGCTTTTTCTGACTGAATACCCCGACATTTTTCGTATCCCAACGAATTTCCGGAAAATCTTCAACAATACCAGAAAGCTCGATAGCCTCAGCCAGGGTAGTCCCCTGTGAAACCTCAAGGCTACGAATGAGTTGCTTATCCGGGCGCGCATACGCGATTTCAACGAAAAACTTAGGCATCTCAGCTGACATATTTCCTAACTTATCATCAAGCATATAAATCTTCCGCCCTATCAACAAAATCATTAACTAGGCGGTCAACTACCCGGGCAAATCCGTGCTCAAAAGCCACCGACAACAGGCTATGGGAGAACTCAAACTCCAGGCGCAAAGAAATTCTGCAGCCTTCAGTTGATAAATGCGTAAACTGCCAACGACCGGACAAACGCGTAAATGGCCCCTCTACCAACTCCAGACTGATGGATTTGTCAGAAAGTAGGGCATTTCGCGTCTGGAATTTTTTGCGGATACCCGCAAGTGCCACAGTCAAAGTAGCATCCTGAGAAGATGCATCCTGGAAGAGTACTTCAGCATCAACACACCAGCTAAGAAACTCCGGATAATGGTTAACATCTTCAACCAAACGATACATTTTTTCTGCGGAAAACAATACCAGCGCAGAGCGTTCAACAACAGGCATCAGCAAAGCTCATAATTAAGTTGCCGCAAGGATAACATTACTACCGCAGACTGGCATACAATATGCAGGCACATTTTATCTGTGAATTTTTGATGTATATTATATTGGTGTTTATTCTTGCATGGCTAAAAGGGAAAAAAAATCGAATTCCGGCAATACCATCGCGGTAAATAAACGCGCGCGCTTTGAATATCAAATCGAAGAAAGAATGGAGGCCGGTTTAGCCCTTGAAGGTTGGGAAGTAAAATCACTGCGCGCCGGACAAATACAATTCGGGGATAGCTATGTGCTGCTGAAAGACAACGAAGCTTGGTTGTTTGGCTGCCTAATCCCGCCCCTACCCACCGTATCAACCCATTTTATTCCCGACCCTACCCGCACCCGAAAATTGCTGTTGCATCGAGGCGAGATTAATAAACTAACCGCTGCTGTAGAACGCCAGGGTTACACCGTCATCCCTACTGCAATGTACTGGACAAAGGGAAAGGTAAAAGTTGAAGTGGGTATGGCGAAAGGTAAAAAGCAACACGACAAACGCAAGGTTTCTAAAGACCGGGACTGGAAAATCCAGCAAGGCCGAATTATGAAAGGCCGGAATTAAGCCCGCTTCATTGTTGTAAAAATGTATCGATCTCGCTTTCCATCCAATAGTAAAAAGGATTCCAGCGCAGGCGAATCAAGGTCATAGCTGGGGCTGCCAAAACCCCTACTTCACCTTTAAACTCCAGGTTGCCGAGGGCAACCCCTGGGCTTGCTTCACTCGGATGAATGCCATACAAGCTATCATCCGCGGGAAATGGCAGGGCCACATGAGAAAGGGAAAACAATCCTTCAGGCCAGCTAAGCGAAACCGGCAGATGTTGTATTTTCTGCTGATTCGGTGATTTTCTGCGTAGTTCAATGTCAAGTGTCGAGGGGGTTATATTGGTTAGCAAATCGAGCACAAAACCCAGATCATTACGCTGAAAAAGATGCGCAATTTCCCGAGCTGGACTCTTTTTCACTAAGCCCGCCGCATCCGCCTCCCGATTTAAATCCAGCAATACCAACCGATCACCTTCATTGTCTAAGTGCAGGTAAAGCTTATCAATGACCGCAGTGGCAGAAACTGTATTATCCACAACCGATTGAAATGCCAGCATCGGCGGTAGCGTAGTCAATAATTTCCCAGACTGCATTTTGTGAATTTGTTGTTTAACATGGTTGGTTAAGCGATACACCTGGTCACCCGCATTAATCGCAAATGAACCATATTTAAAAGGATCATATTCCAGTAGTACATTTTGCCACTCGAGTTTTTTCAAACCAAGTAAATGCGCAATCCGTGATTGCCAGATGGCCAGGCGGGCCATTCCAGTAATCTCTACAGACGGAGATAAAAGCACCAACTTACCGATGGCCAGCATGCTGGTATCCTGCGCGGCATCCAGCACATAGTTAATCGCTAAAGTTGCACCATTGGAATAACCAATAATATGGATAGGAACACCGGGATTGCTTTCGTGCAAATACTGTAACGCCAATTCAACGATTGCAGCCATGTCCTCCCACTTTACTTCCACCAATGCAGATGGCAGGGTCCCATGCCCCGGCAAACGCAGAGCCAGCGTGGTCATTCCCTTCTGGTGTAAATTTTCTGACAAGTGGCGCATGCTGTAGGGAGAATCCGACATGCCGTGAAGCAGTAATACAGCAGCTGTAGGGCTTTTAGCCGCAAACTCAAAACTACGATTCCAGTTACGGGGCCAGCGGTTGGGGCTAGATAAAGCATCCCGATAATAGCGATTAAACCGACCGATGCCAATCGCTTGCTCCGAGGCTGAAAACGGCCCAACAACTTCATCTTCTAATTGTTGAAAAAGACTTTCTTCTAACTCAAGGTATTGATTAAAATCGGTTAGTTCTAACTTGCGGGTAAATTCTTTATCCAGAACATGGGTATGCCACTCCAACAAATCCGGCTTGCTGTTTAAAAACACAATCGCCCCGGCCAACAGAACAATGGAACCCCCAAGTGCACTATAAGCAATAGGTTTATAGATGATACGCAGCAGCAAAACCGCCGCAGAAAACAACCGTTTGACACCCCACTCAAGCTTTTTTAATAATCCTTGCAAACAACCTCCTGCATACTAGCCCGCATCATAACAAATCAAAAATACATTGTGGGAACTTGAAACCTTCTCAGTTGTCTATATAATCGCACAGTCTCGAGTATGCTTGTCGTTATAAGCTGCGAGATCCGAATAGTAAGGCAGTTTTTTACTGTTCAAACCTGGGGGCGACCTGGATTCGACGTGGGTCAGAAAACCTAAGGTGCATGCCGAGCTGCAGTTCAGCTCGTAAAACTAACTGCAAACTTTTAGTTGCCAACGACGACAACTACGCACTAGCAGCTTAAAAACCTGCTCAGCGCCTTCTGCCCGGCTTGTGTCTGTACGACCGGATCCCAGGAGTCACCCCATACAGAATCGTGTTGAAGCATTTCCGCTGCCGATACATTAAAACTTAGCCGGAATCGCATCTGATTTTCCCTGCTCTTCGGGTAATCAAGTGCTAAATTAATAGAAGAGATAAGCATGTAGAGCCAAAGGCAGACTACTTACGGACGCGGGTTCGATTCCCGCCGCCTCCACCAAATAAAAAAGCCACCCATCGGGTGGTTTTTTTGTTTGGCGGGGTTGGCAGGATGAGAATCCCGTCTACGCGGGTGGCCGACAGGATGTCGGTCTGTCGCGAAGGCCATGGATGGCCGAGAGCGACGCGATTGATGTGCATGGATGCACAAATGCCGCGGGAGCACATGGATGTGCGGAGCGGCCGAGCCGCTGAACTACACAAGCCAAATCAATACAAACAAAACCACCCATCGGCTAGCTTTCTTCTCTAGCGGGTGGCCGACAGGATGTCGGTCTGTCGCGAAGGCCATGGATGGCCGAGAGCGACCCGATCACTATCGGTCGCATCTTTCCGCAAGGATAGAATGAAAACGGAGCTCACATCGATGAAACCTACGGCCGCTAGGCTATGGCAATATCGAGGGGTAGGAAAAAGGCTAACTTTAGGCCTGCCCTGTAGAGACTTATAGACCTGCTGAGCCATGTTAATCATGGTGGAGCAGATACTGAAAACTAGCATGTGAATAACACGCTCCGCCCCATCGTGGAGATTTATCTACACGCTGGGTGAAGGTATAGTCCAGCCATTGTCGAAAGACAGTGAACCAGCTGTCCCGCCGCCTCCACCAATTGGTATTTCCCGGCTCACTGAGCCGGGATTTTCCATTGTCCGGAAAAACCCAAAGCCATGGCAAAGTTCAGATTTGACTATAACTCATGCTAAAGTTATGATGTAAGTATTAGAAATAATTTCAGTTTCGAGCTTAATGGCAAAGGATGCTTCAAAAATCAATAAAATGATTATGGATAACATCGAAGTTACGCACCAGATATACAGCTCGTTTACTTGTAAAAATGCATCTGGTGATGGTTTATAGCTTATATCGAAAAGCACCTATATATACGTACTAGCAACTTAAAAATATATAAGGAAATATCATGAAAAACATATTAGCAATTACATTAATTTCAATTTTATTATTAGGTTATTCATCAGTAAATAGTATGTCGTTAAAAGAAAAAGACGTTGCATACTCTAATTATGTAATTGATGAAAACTTAGCAAGTAAAGACAAAATTACAGGCTTTAAATTTAACAACTACAAAGCACTTTCTGATAATTATTTAATAATTACAGATCTTAGTAGAGGAAGTTATCTTGTAGAAATAAAAAGCAGATGTTCTAATTTAAGTTACTCGCGCGGTATTAAAATAAATCGATTCTCCAACATGTCTATTAGTAGCCGTGGTGATTCAATTTCTCTTATAGGTAATAACAGTCTTGTTGATTCAGTGACTCCCGGTGTTCGTGGTTCTATTTCTCCTAGAGGAAGCATCGCATCAGGTCAATGTTTAATTAAATCAATTCATCCTATTACAAAAGATCAGACTGATTATCTAGTTGCGATTGGAAAGCCTGTTCAAATTGAAGGTTAACAAGTGCCTCTGAACTAACCCCGCCGAGACGGCTGTGTCGGCGGGTACGAATTTTCCGCACTTGTTGCGGAATTTAGTTTTGGTTTATTTAAATACGTTTAATTGCAGATTTATAGACCGAATTTCGCTCTCTCTTACCTACAGCCAAAACCAATACAACCAACCTTTCATCTTGAACTTGATAAACCAGCCTATATCCTGCTTGCCGTAATTTGATCTTGTAACAATCTGTCATTCCAGAAACTCGGGAGCTTTCAATTTTTGGTAATTCTAATCTTTCACGTAATTTCTTTTTAAATTGCTCTTTAACCGTGCTTCCCAATTTGTTCCATTCTTTTAATGATTTATCAATAAACTCTAATTCATAACTCATCTAAAGATACCTTAAAGCTTTTATCGCCCATTCTTTCATTGGCTAATTTTGATAATTCGATATCTTCTAATTTATCTAATAGTAATTCCCAAGACTCTGCTGGAATACAATAAAAAGCAGGCTTGTTTCTATTTAAAATAGCTACTGGAAAGCCTTCACCAGCTTTAACAACGGCCATAGGATTTTTTTTAAGGTCTGATACACTTGCTGCGGAATCAGCCAATATTAAATTTACATCATTCATTTTTTTAACTCATAAGACTTATTAACAGGTCTTATTATAGGTCACATAAACAATATACTCAAATGCAAGACCTGTTAAAAGGTCTTAAACATTCTTAATGCTCATTTCGATGTTAGTTTTTACTCAACTCAGTACAGCCACCCAATGATATTCAATTTCTTCCGAGAAAGTTCCTATAAGCCATGGTTTTTACTTGAATTTTCTGATCCTGTCCCGAAATTTTCATTGTTATGCACTTTTTTCTGAAAATCTACCGGTTACATATTTGTGTAAGACGCTAGACATGAGTGTCTGATATGGCAAACCCTCAATCAGTGCTTTTTCTTGCAACAACTCTAAGTCTAATTCCGATATGCGGATATTGACCCGTTTATTTTTCTTAAAAGTTGCTTTGGCAGCATCTTTATATTTTTTCAAATCAGTGGGATTCACAACTGAAACCCACTCACCTCTTTCATAAGAATCAAGTATATCTTTCTCTTCTTTATCTAGTTTAATATTCATAATGTTTTTCCTCAAAACCCTAAGTATTTTTTTGTGGCCTTCCTACTGGGAATGATTGTTTTAAGAAACACCTCAGTTTCATTTTCAACGAATGGCACCAAATAAGCATAATTATCTATATTTACGATAAATATTCTCTGGTTTGGATAAAGGCATGAATTTGGGTGTTTAATAATATCCAAAACATCATTTTTTTCTATGAGGTTCACCACACGCTCAAACGATATGCCGCGCTCCTGAATAAGCCAAATGTTTTTTTCTATATTCCAAGCAAAGTGCATCACTTGGTGATATTATCACAATGTGTGCCTAATGTGCATATTTAATGCATAAATTGAATTATGTGGAATTCTCTGCATATCCGAAAATTTTCCGGTTATAGGAAACAAACCACGGGTCAGCCACACCATAAGTCATATTTTGGTCAAATCAGTCACAATGAGTGAATTTACTCACCTTTCCGTCAGGAATCTTCAACTTTCACTCGTGGTAAGAACGGGAATGGCTCTGCTGAGTGCCTGTCCTGGATCTCCTGGTCTGGATTTCCCCTCAACTTATTTAACGAGTTTACTTATATATTCTTGTTTATGCTTATATTTTATCTTATGATATACCCGTGAACAAAATCAACTGGACAAAGAAAGCGATTAAACAGCTCAAGGGTATTGACCGCACTTGGCAGAAAAAGATTGTAAACAAAGTAAGTGGACTGAACAGCTTTCCAGAAACCCCGGCAACTAAAGCATTAACGAAACATGATTATGGCTACCGCTTAAGAGTTGGAAATTATAGAGTTCTATTTGATTTTTATTTCAATATAGTAACTGTTCAAGAGGTGAAAAAACGAGATGAACGCACATATTAAACACCAAATAATCGGGCCAGAAGATGATCCGCAGTATGTAGTTGTACCCTATTCAGAATATCTCAAGATGGCTGGTACCGATGCTTTTGAAGCTACTATCCCGCATGAGGTGGTTGAGCTTCATGTTATCAAAGGTCTATCCCTGCTCCGCGCTTGGCGCACCCATAAAGATATGTCACAGGATGATGTAGCCAAAAAAGCAGGGATTACCCAGGCTGCCTATTCCCAAATGGAAAAGCCAGGAATCAAGCCACATGAGGCAACGCTGGAAAAAATTGCCAGGGCATTGGGTATCACTAAAGATCATCTAATGCTCGATTAGAAAAAGTTGAAAAATTATTTTTAGATGATTTCTAAATTGTGAAAATGAGCCGGTGAGTCGGGAAGCCGGTGCGATGTGCCGAGACAGGTACAACACAAGTCATATTTAAGATCAAATCAGTGAATTTACTCGCCTTTCTGTCAGAAATCTTCAACTTTTACTCGTGGTAAAAACGGGAATTGTTCTAAAATACGCCTGTCCTGTATTATTTTGGTTTTGGTTTATTTAAATGCGTTTAATTGCAGATTTATAGACCGAATTTCGCTCTCTCTTACCTACAACCAAAACCAATACAACCAACCTTTCATCTTGAACTTGATAAACCAGCCTATATCCTGCTTGCCGTAATTTGATCTTGTAACAATCTGTCATTCCAGAAACTCGGGAGCTTTCAATTTTTGGTGATTCTAACCTTTCACATAATTTCTTTTTAAACTGCGCTTTAACCGTGCTTCCCAATTTGTTCCATTCTTTTAATGATTTATCAATAAACTCTAATTCATAACTCATCTAAAGATACCTTAAAGCTTTTATCGCCCATTCTTTCATTGGCTAATTTTGATAATT
>JAKITK010000010.1 GCA_021648125.1 Lysobacterales bacterium | reverse complement strand
GCTGGCGGCATAGCGCCTGGCCAGGGCCAGGTTTAGTTGTTCTTGGAGAGTGAGGATTTGAACTTTAAGGTGTTTGTTCTTTTGAACTACCGCTTGTTTATCGGCTTTGTAACGCAGATTCTGAGCGCTCAATTGATCGTTTCGAAGTAGCTGCTCAACCACCAGTGACTTGAGTGATTCTATGTCATTCGGTAGTTGATTTAAGGCCTTTTTCATAGGCTATATTATACCACGACACAGGCATAATATCCTTATAAAACACTATGATAGTGCAGTCTTTTATGCGCTTTCATTGCCATAATATCATAGCCATCTAACAGCCAGTTTAGCTGCTGTCCTGTTAAGCTAATCACCCCATCCAGCGCCTTGCGCGGCCACTTGAACTTCGCCCGTTCCAGCGACTTTTGCCACAGGCAATAGCCGTTACGCTCCCAGTAAAGTATCTTTACCTTGTCGCGCTTGCGGTTGCAGAACACAAACAAGCGCTCTGAGAAAGGATCTAGTTCCAGTTCAGCTTCTACCAGTACCGCCAGCCCATTGATGCCTTTTCTAAAATCAACAATATCCCGGCACAAGTAAACTTCTTGAAGGTCATTCGCTGGGCGCATTACTCAAGCTCAGCGGCAGCGTTTAATATGGTTCGTAACGATCCAGCATTCACTTCACCAACAAAGGCTACCGATACACCGTTAGGCAAACCAATCCGCCACTGGCTTTCAGGGCTGGCTTCCAACACCTGCACCCGCTGAAACCGAGCGGATTGCACAACCGGCAAAACACCCTTTTTAATCAGTATATTCTTGCTGGCATATAGCGCCTGAACAGGAAATCCCTGTGTCGCCGCGTACTCAACCATGCTTTTACCGGAGGCTTCGCAGGCCTGAATATGTTCTAGCCAATAACGCTGGCGCTGGGTCAGCGTGGGTATCATTTTTTGCATTGCTTATTGCTCCTGGTTCATCAAAAGCATAGCGTGACGGGAAATCGTTCAGGAAAACAGGGTGGGGTTTACTTTGCGCTTACGATGTATTAACATAAACAACAACAACTCTGTCTGTATGACTAGCAACAAACTTTTCAAACTCACCATTATTACAGCTCAAATCCAATGAGCATTCAGCATCTAAACTAGGCATCAATATCTTTTTATGTGGGCTAAGTATTTTTGCAGACTCACCCATAAATCTCACACCAGCTACAACTAAAGTATCATTAGAACTTTCTAAGCCAAATTTAGCCATTGCAAGCGAATCACCAACAAAACCACCAGTATCTTCTGCTAATTGCTGTATTTCAGCATCCACATAGTAGTGAGCTACTAAACAAGCATTATTTTGTTTCAAAAGCGTTTTTATCTCTGAAATATACTGTTTTTTTATACTATCAGTTATAGATAATTTTGTTAATGAAACTCTCGCTTGAGAAATTTTTTCTTGTATCAGTTCATAATTTAACATCTACTATCAACCCTTTAAATAAATCAGTCTTTTACACTAGTGTCCCGTTAACTATCAATAAAAAGGCCTGATATTCCAGACAATTTGTTATAATGAATTCACCACAAACCATTGTAACAAAAAGGAATAATCAGGCCATGGTTCATTATAACACTGTGTTCTTCCAACTGCTCAAATTGATACCGAGACATGAATTCGAGACACTGGCAAAACAGCACCATTCTGGTCGTTCCTTCCGAAAAGCCTCACGCTGGTCACAGTTTGTGACCATGGCAATGGGGCAATTATCCGGTCGCAAGAGCTTACGCGATATCGTTGACGAAAAATAAGAAAGAAAATAAGACGGATAGGCATTCAATAAAAATTACCAAGTGTGAGAATTGGTGTGAAACGCATATGAATCCGGTTAGAATTCGGTGCTGGTTACTCAAATAGGCTCAAATTATGTGATAGTCTGGCTAAGAACCTGATACGAATGGCCGTTCAGTACTTTGAGTTTTCAGACTGTTCTGGCAATATAGCGTTTAAACTACTTATACGCTTGAGGTTATAAAAGGTAATTAGCCTTAATCTTTTGTTGCGTGTCGTGCATTAAAGGCTGTCATTTGTTCATCAGTTGCCTTGGTTTGATATTGCTCTTTCCACTGGGGTATGGCATGCCGTATACCTTTTCCCGCGCACTTTCATAGTCAAGGGTTTCGCCTAGATCCTCAACAGCCTTCACCATCCATTTTGTTAGGCAATTCCGGAAAAAATCCGCCAAGATCATTAACTCTATATTTTGAATTTCCTTATTCTCATCTAAATGACTGAGCAGCTTTTGAAAAAACGCAGCCTCAATTTGTTGTTATTGTCCATCTGATCCTCTCTTTATGATAAGTTTATTTTGATAGTCAAATAATAAACGATAGAGCAATTTTTAGGAATACTTAATCGGCTTTAGCTGGATTATTTTCTTGATACCAATCGATATTTCGAGTACTTACCATAACCACTCCAAGCGTAATAAAGGTTAGGAACCCACCCATCAAGAAGGCGAAATCTTCGGCACTGATGATGACAAAAAGTAATCCATATAAAACAGCAAGGCTGGTGGAAAATATCAGGGCTAATTTAAATCCGCCTAAAACATACCGCAAGTAATAAAGTAACAGAGCCACACAGCAAAAAGTGGCGATTAAGTAGGCAAGTGAGAAACTGATGTGCTCAGATAAAGAAACCAGCAGCAAGTAAAAAATAGCTATGGCAGAGCCCACAAGGGTATATTGAATGGCATGGATGGGAAGCTTTTTGACGGTCTCAAAAATAAAAAAGGCTATAAAGGTCAGGCCAATAAACAGAAATCCATATTTTATGGATCGCTCACTCTGCAAATATACATCCACAGCTTCGATATGTTTTATGCCAAAGGATGATGATAGTAGATCGGCACATTGTCCATTCCCACAGAGTTGCAGTTTTTCAGCGATATTACTGGCAAAGGAGGTTATTTTCCATTCAGCTTCATAACCTGTTGCAGATACTGTTCTAGAGGTGGGTAGAAACATACCAGTAAACTGAGGATGGGGCCAAGAAGATTTCACTTTGATTATTGCCTGTTGAGCTGATGCAACAAATGATAACTCCTCCATTCCTCTTAGTTCTAATTGGAAATCGAAATTAATATCGGTGGTAATTTTATCCAGATTGGGTAAATAGGCATGAATACCGTTACTGCTTGCCCTCAATTTACTGCCAGGGTTAAAAGCTATTTTCTGTTTAAGCCAGTTTAAGGATGGAATACTATTTATACCCCTAGGATCAGAAATGCCGGTCATCAAATAAGCCTTGCCAAGCTGTACAGCTTCCGCTGATTTCTTAATGTCCCCAAGCACCCTAGCCAGTGATTTTTGATCAATTTCTGCCTTAATATCAATTGTGGTGGTGTAAACAGGCACTTTATAAATACCTTTATATCGCACTTCATTGTTAATTTTTGAATCGATGGTTAATCGATCAACCTTCATCAATGTTTTTTCAAATCGACTAATCAGTTTTATGGATCTTTCATTAGTCTTTGGATCATACACTTCTTGTTTTTGTTGAAAGCTATAGGGGATCACGATGATCGGACCAACGATTTTTTGAGCCGTGGTCCAACTTAAGGCAACACTATTCTTTGCCTGAGTAAGGTATTTGCTTCGTTCAGAAATTTTCTCTGAAATCATCGACAAAGGGATCAATAACATAAGCGCGATTATGCTAATGATAACTATTTTACTTGATAACAACTTTTGCATACTGCTCTCTACTTTACATGCTGAATTCCAATTAGTCAGAATTTAAGGCAAGGGAAGTATAAACAACAATGGTGTCGAAATTATGCAATAAAGATGGTGAAAGTATGTTTGTTTGCCTAGCTAGAACCCTAAAGCGTAGCGGGCGATTTACGCAATAATGGGTGTATCCTATGCGGACATTGAGAGATGCTTTTTTGGGCCTGGTGTTTGGAGCCAACCAAGAGCCAACCAAGCAAGCCAACCAAGGACAGTCACATAATCAGCAGCCAACCAAGAGCCAACCAAGAGCCAACCAAAGCCAACCCAGCCAACCCAGCCAACCAAGAGCCAACCAAGCAAGCCAACCAAAAGCCAACCAAGGACAGTCACATAATCAGCAGCCAACCAAGAGCCAACCAAAGCCAACCAAAGCCAACCAAGCCAACCAAGGACAGTCACATAATCAGAACTATCCTACAGCAAGCCAACCAAGGACAGTCACATAATCAGAACTATCCTACAGCAAGCCAACCAAGGACAGTCACATAATCATGTCATCAACCAGCCACTTGGGGTACGCCGCATCCATCGGTAGGCATTTGGTTGGTCTCGAAAACATAGGAAGGCTCATCAACACGATTAGGGGAAGAGCCTATTTAAAAAACAGGTCATGGTTGTGGACTTCTGATACTTACCAACACTGATAATTTATTAGCTCCACCATAATTTGCCCGAACTGCTTTCCCCTGCGGGTCTATCAACTGATTATTGACAAATCTTTCCAGGCTATAGCCAATTCCAGCTGTGCCATCATAAATATTTCCCGAATTTGCAACCAGCTTAAGTCTTCCAAAATTAAGATAAAATAAACCATCGGGGAAGATGGTTTTTGCATAATCGTCAGGAAAAAATACCTTATGATCTTCACCGAGTATGCCTGAAATCACCGTATTCCCGAAGTCCACATATTCATTATTAAAGGACAAAACTTCAAGGCTACTTTCCCGCTGACCTTCAAAAGAATACGGGAGCGGTGGGGTTGGTGGGACTACTACTCTGGGGATATGTGATGCATCGAAAAGAATAAACTGCCCGTTCTGGTCAACCACGCTCAAATGAATAGGCATTTCGGCTACAGGCGCTTCAAGCTTTTGCTGATAATAAAATCGTAGCGGGAAAGTAACAATGACCTCAGTCGAGGCACCGATCGCAGGGTTGGTTGTATAACTAGCCATATAGGTAAACCGGAGTAATACCGCAGCCACAGCATCCAGCGGATCTGCCCAACTATCATTAAAACACTCAGTCTCGTTACAGGCGTAACTCATCGTCTGCCCATTTTTTGTGCCTGAATCATGTGCTGAGGACAGGTTTGGTATAGTTTCCCCTGGGGCGCTATTCTGAACAATATCGCTGAACTGATTGAGTGCTGTGGCCACAAAAGAATAGAGTGTACCTTCCTGTACATTGATCAGAGTTGATGTTCCCCTTATGATTGCTTCTGGTGGAAACATTGCAGAGGTCGGGTCGTTTGCCCAAACACCACCCTCTTCCCAGGCAGCTACTACCTGGTCACAGTCACTTATCCTAATCACATTTCGATCCGTCACCCCCATTTGAATGACCTCGATATAGCCTGAGCTGAGATCTACAACCGCATACTCTTGCAAATCGGATAATTGTGGGGCAATACAACTTGCATCCGGGAGATACAAGCGCGCTTCGTTACCCACTCTGGCTACAGCGGCCGTCCATGTGTCGCTGGCGGAAAGGTACAAATTGAAAGAAAGTTCAACCTCACCTTGCCGATTCCGAAAAATCAGCTTTAGTGCGGCATCGCCAGTCCCGATCGTCGTGGAAATATGCAGCAGGGTCTGGTTACCCCCGAGGTTGCTATAATAGGGAAAAATCAACACCTCACCACTGTCAGTGGCTGACAGGGAAACAGCATATGAGTTGCTGCCAACAAACAGTAATAATAAAAGCAGAAAACGCTGAAACATTTCTTACTCCTTACAAATCCTAGTATGAGAAAGCCGAAAGCATGACCAAAACCGCTTGTTTATTAGTACCCTAACCTAATAATAGCAGACTATTACTCTCAACTGAGAGCTTTTGATGTTTTTCTAGCACTTGTAAAGAAATCCTGTTTAAATTACACAATAACAATTAATTACCGTAAAACGCCATGCAGAACAACACTGGGGATTGGGGGGATCAATCAATAAAATCGGCCGTGGTTTGTCGTCTTCTGTCTACCGTTAATTTGGTAACATCTGGACGGGAGTAATGCCCTACTGGGTCGAAGTTTTGGCGCTCTTCCAGAACCCGATTAAAATCCAATACTTGATAAAGCATTACCTTCTTGATTTACAACGGGTTCCAGTATCCACTCACCATCAGGACCGGCAATACAGCTTCCTCCATTTGCTAAAACATCTGGCGCATCGGCCAAAATTTCTTCAAGATAGGGAGTATCCTTGGGAAAATCATTTTTATTCATTATAGATGACACCGAAATTACAAAACTTCGCGACTCTTTGGCTATAAAACGCGTAATATCTTTGGTGTTGTGATCGCTTCCCGGCCATACAGCAATGTGTAAGTTTTCACCCTGAGCATAAAGTGCAGCTCTCGGCAATGGCATCCAGTTCTCCCAACAATTTAGCCCACCAAGGGTAAATTCGTTGAGTTTATGAACTCGCAAGCCATTACCATCACCAGCTGCCCAAGTGAGTCGCTCCTCATAAGTTGGCTGTAGTTTTCGGTGAACAGACTTAATTTCACCTTGCGCATTTATATAAACCAGAGACGCATACAAACTATGCCCACCGCGATCAAGAGGTCGCTCGATAATTCCTAGGTAGACAGCGATTTTATGTTTTTTTGAAAGTACGCAAATTTCGTCTAAGTCTCCATTTTCCAAGCAAATGGAATTGCGCAGATAATGCGCATGAATTTCTTTATTGATTTTCGTGTCCCAAGCAGCACCGTTAATCAATGCCAACCAGAAAGGATATCCAGGCACGAGCCCTTCACCAAAAACAATCAATTCCGCTTTATTAGCAACGGCTTCAGAAATGCTGCTTTTTACCTTGTTGAGGGTTTCGGTTTTATTGAACCAAACGGGGCTGATTTGCGCTAGCGCAACTTTTAGAAATTGATTGTCTTTCATATTTTTTAATACAAATACTAAAGAGCTTGAGTATAACCTAGATCCTGCAAGTGATCGTGCTTAGGCAGTGCAAGATATTGATTTGTAGAGTGAATGATAACTTTGAGTGGGATCCTCATTGTGATTGCCGAAAAGTTTCATTTGCTATACGGATCAAGAGCTTGTGCTGAGTGAGTACGAGCACTTGCAGGATTTAGGTACAAGGCGAATAAAGGAAGTTTTCAAAGGGAGGGCCAAAATGCAAGCGTATCCGGGAAAACCTCGGCAAAGTTGGCCAATTCACCGAATAACGTATAACAGCCATAAGAAATACTGTACAAAGTCGTGAATAATTAACTGCAGAACTATGGAAAAGAGTTTTAATCCTACTTATACTCTAAATACTAAATAATGCTTTGTGCGACGAGTACCGCGGTGAAGTCAAAAATGTATATATATCCTATACTCACTCACTTTCCACTACTCTTACGAACGATAAGTTCGCTGGGAAGTATCGTATCTGTCACATCCTCACCTTTGATCATAGCCAGCACTGATTCGACCAATACTCTTCCCGCTTCCTGTATGTTCTGACGCACAGTGGTTAATGGCGGATTACTGTAGGCGGCTAAGCGAATATCATCGAACCCGACCACAGCTACATCTTGAGGAACGCGTAAACCCAATTCCTGGAACGTTGAAATTGAGGCCAGGGCCATCACATCCGAAGCGCAAACCACTGCGTCAAAGGATTTTTTAGACGCCATGAATTTAATTATAGCTTCCCGAGCACTCTTCATTTCAAAGGGAATATCGACTTTTAGATCTGCATCAGCCTCAACCTCAAATTGGCTTAGCGCTTGTAGATAGCCTTCATGACGAGCCGCATTTTCGGGGTTTCCCGTATTACCGAAGAATGCAATTTTTCGGTGCTGGAGACCGAGCAAGTGCCGAGTAGACTGGTAACCTCCGTTTAAGTTTTCGCTGCCCACTACCACATAGTTCTTGCCTGCAATGGGGTAGCCCCAAACAACAATCGGTGTTTTTCCTTTTGCCAGTTCATTCAATTTTTCGTGTTGCTCACCCTGCCCAATAAATATCACACCATCGGAATTCCGCATCACCCGGCTCTCTTTCAAGTCGAGAACATTACGCATGGGTGCATGGGTCAGTAACAGATCATAGTCATGCTCTGCCAGAGAGTCTGCGATGCTGCCGAGCATGTCGAGAAAGAATGGATCCGACATGTGCTGGTCGGACCTGAGGTCGAGCATAAACACAACGGAGATAACACGGGTCCGCCGCAAGCGAAAATCACTGGCCCTGCGGTTAATTGAATAGTTGTGCTTCTCCGCCAGTTTTCTGAGCCTTTCCTTGGTCTTCTTGTTTAGCAACGGGCTGTCATTCAAGGCCCGGGATGCAGTCGCACGGGATACACCCGCGAGATCGGCAAGGTCCTGCAGGCTGGTAATGGATTTTTGTGTTTTTTCGGACAAGTTAATGAATTCCATCTGGCTGCCGAACTCAATAAGGCCCCAAAAATAGTTGGATTTGAACTGCGGGAAAAATACGAATTAACAGCAACTTAGCCTAGATCGCAATCGATTGCAAGCGGTAGTTATTGCAATCGATTGCAAATCATTCTATTCTATAGATACAAAGAATGCTCAGTCCAACCGATCAAGAAGCCCTTGAAAAGGAAATTAAGATGAAAAAGCACTTATCCGACCGCAGAATTCTAGGCCTATTAGTGGCAACCTTCGCTACGGTTTTCGTACCCGGCTCGGCAGCAGCTCAGGATCTTGAAGATCAAAATGAGCAGGAAAGTGCGGGTATCCTTGAGGAAGTCATTGTTACGGGTGTTGCAAAACCGACGACCAAATTCGAATCATCCGCATCGGTTTCCAGCCTTTCAAGTGCAGATATGCAAAATAACGCACCCCGTTCAACTGCGGAGGTTTTTCGTAACATTCCCGGCATTCAGGCCGAAGCATCCTCGGGCGACGCCAACGCCAACATCAAGGTTCGCGGCATGCCTATCAGCTCAGGCGGGTCTCGCTATGTATCATTGCAAGAGGATGGGTTTCCGACTCTGTTGATCGGTGACATAGCTTTCGCAACGGCCGATTCCTGGTTGCGCGTTGACAATACGATTTCATCAGTACAGTCCATTCGAGGAGGCACCGCCTCCACGCAGGCCTTCAACTCACCAGGCGGAATTATTAATTTCATTTCCAAAGACGGCTCAGTTGAGGGTGGTTCAACCGCCTTTACCTACGGCCTTGACTTCGATTCCCTGCGCCTGGATGCCGAATACGGTGGCAGCATCAATGACAACTGGAGCTATCACATTGGTGGCTATTTCCGCAAAGGTGAAGGACCACGCGAAGCTCCCACGGACCTCGAAGAGGGTTATCAAATTAAAGCCACATTTGCTGGTGAGTTTGAACGCGGCGACATAAAGTTTCACCTCAAACAACTGGATGACACGGTTCCAACCTACCTTCCCATTGGTGCCCGCTATAATGGTGGCACCAGTTTTAGTCAGTTCGGTGAGGTGAGCTTGAGGGACGGCACTCTTTACAACAATACAACCGACTGCACGCCCCGCAGGAACAACGAAATTAAATGTAACAAGGACGGCTTTGAAGCCAACATGACATCAGTGGCCGTCGTCGGCAACTTCGACATCTCGGATCGGTTTATCGTGGGTGCCCGCTACCGCATAGCCAGTATTGATGGCAATTTTGCAGCCCCATTTCTGACGACCCCTTTTGAGGATCCATCGGCCGGTCCATCCCAGGAAATTATCTACTTCAATACCGAGTCCAACAGCATGGATAACAGTTTCGGTGAACTGAAGCTTACCGGTGACTTTGACTTCCTTCAGGCCACTGTCGGTATTGCTTACTCAAGCCAGGACCTCAGCACCACTTGGAATTTCAATCAGTACTATGTACGGCTCGACAACGGCCTGACACCGTTTGACTCCGGTAATTCGGTCGATGGCGTTCTATATGGTAACCCAGCCTTTGGCAACTGCTGTACTCGCGCCTATGACTACAATGTCGATGCAACCGCACCGTATATCGCGTTTAACGGCACTATCGGCGACCGCCTGGGGTGGGATGCCAGTTACCGCCAGAATGATTACAGCATTAAAGGAACATTTGCAGAAAGCACCGTCCTGATACCACTGGATGTGAATGGAGACGGACAAATTGGCGCCA
Source organism: Lysobacterales bacterium (assembly GCA_021648125.1). Classification (GTDB taxonomy): domain Bacteria; phylum Pseudomonadota; class Gammaproteobacteria; order Xanthomonadales; family SZUA-36; genus SZUA-51. The sequence goes on along the minus strand of JAKITK010000010.1, from coordinate 67,337 downwards.
ATGAGCAAGCTGTACCCACCATCGGCGCGGCCCGCCTTGCTGATTACGACCAGGACTTTGGTTCATGGTCATTTGGTGCCAACTACGCCCTCACAGACAGCTTGGCCGTGTTCGGCAATCTGTCTGAAGGCGGCAGCATCGCCTCCCCCGACCGTGTAATGGGTAACCTGAATGCGGATGGTACGATGAACAACGGTGCCGGCTACGCAACCGTAATGCAAGCTGAGATTGGCATAAAATGGCAGTTTGAAAAGGGTTCGCTATATGCAACCTATTTCAATGCCGACACCGACGAAGAACGGGCATTCGAAGTGACCACGCAGGAGTTCCTGCAAAACTCCTACGAATCATCCGGTTTCGAATTTGAAGGCCTTTACGACTTTGGCAGCGGGTTCCGTGTCCAAGGTAGTCTGACTCTGACCGATTCCGAAATCGTGAAAACAGCCAGTGGCGACAATATTGGCAACACGCCGCGTCGACAGGCTGACTACATTTTCAACATCACACCCTCTTATACCTCCGACAGCTGGGACCTCGGCCTGAACTTTATTGGTACAGATAGCGTGTATGTCCAAGACAACAACGATCTCAAATTCGGTAGCTACATTGTGACCAACCTATTCTTAAATTACTATTTCAACGACACTATAAGCATCAGCCTGAACGCCAACAACCTGTTTGATGAAATAGGCTTTACAGAAGGTGAGGAAGGGTCCGCGGTAGCTGGCGATCTGGTCAGGATTCGGCCGATTAATGGCAGAACGACCTCACTTACACTGCGCTACCAGTTCTGATCCACCCGTTGGTGAAGCCGTAGCCTTGTTTCAGGCTACGGCTTCCAAGCTTACCGTTTTTGCGCAGCACCGCTTATAATCAAGTTTCTGTGTCATGCGTTGACCCCGGATAAATTAGTTCACCGGCACTACTATGCTTTCAGTATAAGGCAAAAGTTTCGTTGTAATAGTTCGCTGAATATGAGTTGCCATAGATTAGGAGTGCCATAGTGCCCAATTCAATTCAACTGATTACCTACGCTGATCGCCTTGGTGGCGACATCGCCGGGATAGAATCGTTGCTTAAAAACGAATTCAATGGCCTGTTCTCAGGGGTTCATCTACTACCTTTTTTCGATCGCATCGATGGGGAGGATGCGGGTTTCGACCCGGTAGATCACACACGCGTCGATCCCAGGCTAGGCAACTGGAACGATGTCAGCTCACTGGCAAGCCAGTATTCTGTAATGGCCGATCTGATTGTCAATCATGTATCAGCTGACTCTGCACAATTCAAAGATGTCCGTCGTGATGGTCGAAAATCACCATTCTGGAACCTTTTTCTACGCAAAAGCGATGTGTTCCCAAGTAGCGAATCCGCAGCGGAACTATCTGAAGGAATAAGGCGGATCTACCGACCTCGACCAGGGTCTCCCTTTACACCGGTTCACCTTGAAAATGGTGATTTGTTCGAATTCTGGACAACTTTTAGCGATAAGCAGTTGGACATTAACATCGAAAGCAAGGTTGGCCGGGATTACCTGACATCCATCCTGAAACAATTCGCCCAGGCCGGTGTGTGTGAAATACGCCTTGATGCAGCTGGATATGCCATTAAGCGCCGCGGCACATCGTGCTTCATGTTGCCTGAAACATTCGACTTTATCGCTGCCTTTTCAAGTCAGGCAAGCGACTACGGTATGGATATCCTGGTCGAGATTCACTCGCATTATCGAACCCAAATTGAAATTGCTTCACGGGTTGGGCGCGTTTATGACTTCGCTCTACCGCCGCTGGTACTTCACGCATTGTACACATCTGATACTGAGCCCCTGAAACGCTGGCTTAGAATCTCACCGCAAAATTGTGTGACCGTGCTCGATACGCACGATGGCATTGGCATACTTGATGTTGCAGCCCAGGGTGAGCTTGACGGTCTGCTGGCCGACCAGCAGATTGATGACCTGGTCGAAACCATTCACGAAAAGACCGGGGGTAGTAGTCGCAAGGCAAGCGGACAAGCTGCGACTAACCTCGATATCTACCAAGTCAACTCAAGCTACTACGATGCATTGGGGCGCAACGATACCGATTATCTTCTCGCCCGGGCCATACAATTTTTTTCGCCGGGAACACCACAAGTCTACTATGTGGGTTTGCTGGCGGGTAAAAATGACCTAGATCTTGTGAACCGTACCGGTGTCGGCCGCGATATCAACCGGCATTATTACACCCCCGGCGAAATTGATACCGCTCTGCAACGACCTGTAGTCCGCAACCTGATGAAACTGATGCGCTTCAGAAATGAATCGGCGGCATTTGATGGAAGTTTTTCACTGCCAGACTGCCCGCCGGACAGCTTGGTATTGCGTTGGGAAGGCGAGCAGTCGTTTACCCAGCTACAAATAGACCTCGGCCAGCGTTGTGCGACAATAGATTATCATCAGTCGGGCCTTAGCGGGATAATCAGCATCAACGATCGAGGAGTCACCCATTCAACTCAACAGCGCAACAGTAAAATGGCATCATCGGCATGAGCTCTAAATCAGATATGGCAGCGCTGACTTTCAAGGAAAAAGTCGGTTATGGTCTGGGCGATATGGCCTCGAACTTCTACATGGGCTTCTTTGGTCTGTTTTTGTTGTATTACTACACCGATGTTTTTGGTATTTCACCAGCCGCGGCAGCGACCATGCTGCTGCTGACCAAAATTGTTGATGCTATTAGTGATCCGGCGATGGGCCTGATCGCTGACCGAACCAACTCTCGTTGGGGAAAGTATCGGCCGTATCTGTTATGGGTTGCGGTCCCGTATGCGGCGCTTGGTTACTTGTTATTTCTAGGCCCAGACCTTTCAACGACGGGTAAGCTGGTATTTGCGTATGTCACTTACACTTTAGTCATGCTGGCTTATACCGCTATTAATGTGCCTTACTCGGCACTGCTGGCGGTCATTTCGCCGCTGGCTACAGAACGCATCAAGGCGACCCAGTACCGCTTCGTTTTTGCGTCTCTTGGCACCCTGTGTGTTGGTGCCTTCGCCACACCTCTGGTCGGCTTACTTGGTGGTGACAACGAATTACTTGGATTCCGTCTGACCGTTGCCCTGTTTGCAGTATTGTCTGTTTTGATATTCTGGATCACATTTGCGACCACCCGCGAACGCATCAAGTACAAACCCCATAACTCGAGCGTTGGTGAAGATTTATCCGCCCTTTTAATGAACCGCTCTTGGCTCATTCTGGTCGCCACCGGAATTGTGGTGGTTATCGGCTTAGTTGCACGCTTCGCCTCAATAATATTCTATCTCAAGTACTACATGCTGGACGAGGGCGTGCGTGTATTTCTGATTTTCGACCGTATAGCAATACTTACCTCCTTTGGCTTGATCGGGCAGTTGATCGGCGCGCTGATTACGCCGATGCTCGCAGCCAGATGCGAAAAGCACCACCTGATTATTGGTATGAATTTGTTGCATGCAGCCTTGCTTGCTCTCTGCTTTTTCATACCACCCGAGCAATTCGCCCTGATTGTGTTGATACACAGTATCGGTATTTTGACTTTCGGTGTTACCATCACCTTGTTGTTTTCGATGTACACCGATTGTGCCGAGTACGGTGAATGGAGCACGGGTAAACAGACCGCCGGTTTGACAGTTTCGGCGTCTATGTTTTCACTGAAGCTCGGGTCGGCAGTAGGTGCCGCAATCCCCGGGTTCATGCTGGCCTGGTTTGGCTTTGTTGCCAACGAAGTTCAGAGTGAATCAGCGATTACCGGGATTCGAATGATGTTCAATATAGTGCCCACTTTCTTTTTCCTGGCGGCTGGATTACTAATGTTTTTCTACCGGATCGACCGGGCAACCCTGCTGCGCGTGGAAGCGGACCTTCTTGAGCGTCGTGCGGAGCAGCCAGTCGATGTCAAGCAGATTCAGAGCTAGTGTACTCTCAGCCTTATAACCTGGGATCAGTATTCACCAGAATGTTCAACGCAAGAGACAATCGCGCAGGAATAGTAGTTCGATGACGATAGCTATTCTCGGTGAAGCATTAATTGACCTGATTTCTAGCGATGATGGCACATTCCGCCCGCATCTTGGTGGTTCTCCTTACAATGTCGCGATCGGCCTGGCACGGCAAGGTATTAAAACCAGCTATCTGTCATCACTTTCAGATGACATATTCGGTGACCAGCTTCACCAATCGCTGGTCCGCGAAGGCGTAGGAGTACCGCTAAAACGGCGCTCATTGTGGCCAACCTCCATCGCACTGGTGACGGTCGACCATCTTGGCCAAGCAACCTACCGGCTATATCGTGAGGGCATCGCCGACAAAGACACTTCATTTGAAGAAGTCGTTGAAAACCTACCAGATGATCTACGCGTTTTTCACACAGGGTCACTCGCGATCACACCCAGCCAACTACCCAAGATCAGAAAAATCTTTGATTTGATACACCAACGCGACTTGCTGATCAGCGTTGATATCAACATTCGGCTAGGTGCAAGCATTGATGAGAAAAAATACCTAGATGGTGTGCGCTCATTGTTAAAAGATGTGGATATTGTTAAAGCAAGTGATGATGATTTGGCAGCATTCCAACTCGCTGCGGATGCCAGACAGAGCGCTGAAATCATATTTAAAGAGATGGGGTCAGGCTTGCTGTTGTTAACCCTGGGCACCGGTGGCGCTGTGCTGTTCAGTGAACAAGGTGCGATTGACCAGCCGTCCTATCCGGTTCCGTCTCGTGTGGATGCGGTGGGTGCGGGTGACACCTTTCACTCGGCCTTTCTCGCCTGTCTCAGCCGCAGCGGTGAATTGTCCAGACCTATTTCAGAGTGCAGCCCTGGCGTGCTTGCAAGCGCCCTTGATTTCGCCTGTGCAGCCGCTGCAATTAACCTAGCGAGACCTGGGTGTTCAGCGCCCACGCAACAGGAAGTTACTGAGTTCATGGCGCAAGAGAAAATGCTAAACCCAGGCCAATAATACCGAACCGGGTTGACCGATTTTCAAATTTTTGTATCAGGTGGTCAATGAGAAACTTACTTTCGGATGCTAAAGTAGCTTCGCCCAACCATCGTTCAGCAGTATCAAACAAAGCCTTGAGGAAACTTCGGCTGATTTTCAAGAAAGTTAAAGTTACCTCTAATGTGAGGCAACGCATCTAAATTTTAGATGGCTAGGCTTAGCTTTTATCATGAGTAACGCGGATGCAAGTGAGTCTGGGAAAAACCTTACCAAAGCTAGCCAATTCAATGAATGACGGCAACAGCCATAAAGAACACTGTAAAAAACCGTGAAGAATTAACTGCAAAATTATGGAAAAGAGCTTTAATCCTACTTATACTCTAAATGCTAACTAGTGCTTTGTGCGGTGCGTTAAGTCTGCGTGAGTGGAAGTTGAAGGTTTGCTGGATCGATAGCATTTTCTTAAAAAATGAGAAACACCATGAAAAATAAAGTTTTCCACCCATACACGCCGTTTTCTGCGATTGAAAAGGGTTTTCCGAATATCTTGCGTGGTGAGGGGATTTACCTCTTCGATGACACTGGTAAGCGCTATGTAGATATTGTTTCTAGTTGGTGGGCATGTGCGCTGGGCCATGGGCATCCGCAGGTGGTGAAAGCCATCCAGCAGCAAGCAGGCGTTTTGCAGCACAGTATTACCGGGAGCCTCACCCATCCGAGTGTATTGGCGTTGGCCGATCGGCTTGCTGGACTGATGCCCTCCCCTGATCGCCATACACTGTTTGCCAGTGATGGCTGTTCGGCTGTGGAGGCGGCACTGAAAATCGCGATCCAATATTGGTATAATCTCGGTCGCCCAGAAAAAACCTGGGTAATCGGAATGGACCAAGGCTACCACGGTGACTCGCTTGGCGCACTTGGCGTCGGATTTGTAGATGGCTTCCATAAACCGTTTGAAAAAATTGTATCACATCCAGCCAAACTTCCGTTTCCGCTGAATGGCGATTTTACTGCCAGCCAAAAAGTGATTGAAGAACATAAAGATAAATTAGCTGCTGTGATTGTCGAGCCACTGTGCTTGGGGTCTGCGGGCATGAAGATCTATCCAGCGGAATACCTCAAACAATTGGCTGAATGTTGTGCCGCCAACGAGGTATTGTTAATCGTTGATGAAATAGCCATGGGCTTTGGCCGCACGGGCAAGAGATTCGCCTTTAATCATGCACATATTGACCCCGATATGGTCACTGTCGGCAAGGCATTGACGGCTGGCTACATGCCTATGAGCGCCTGCATTGTGAAGGACAAAATCTACGCTACTTTCTCCGACACCGGCTCATCTGACCGCACCTTTTACCACGGCAACACCTATGCCGGGCACCCTATTGGCTGCGCCGCCGCACTCGCCGCACTTGATATCTACGAGGCTGAAGCCACTGTTGAGCGCGCCGCCGAGATGGCCGAAAAAATGCGGCAATGGATGCAGCCGATGACGGAATTAGATAGCGTGAAAGAACTGCGATTTCTCGGCATGATTGGCGTGGTTGAACTCAAGCCCGAAACCAAGCCTCCGGTGGCGAAAATCAAAGCATCCCTGCTCGAACAGGGCTATCTGTTCCGGCCGCTCGGTCATGTTTTCTACCTGATGCCGCCGCTGGTCATCACTGATGAGCAACTACGGGATGCGGTCTATGCCCTGCAGAAAACACTCGAAGAATTTTGTTGATGGCTATCAGAGGAATAGATTTTTCGCCCGCTCGGTGCCTCTGTGTAAGATAGTTTAAGGTGTAACGGTATAGTAACGGTATAGGACATGCACAGTACGCCTCAGTTTCTACCGTGGCAATAACAACACTAGCTACTCAAAGCCGTCTTCAAAAATTCCAGTCAGCATAAGTGGCGCGATACAACTCGGGCTATTAGCCGTTATTCGGCTATTTAACAGTCCAATTACGGTAGGGTGGTACTCACTATTGCTTAAGCCACAGCCCGCACCGTTTGGAGCACCAAAGTGGCAATTGCTCATAATAGTACCCTTACCGCCAACCGGGCAGGATACCCCACCAGTATAGCAACCAGCCTCAGCATTAAAACAGGTGTCTACTGCAGGAGTGTAACAGTGGGTATGCGGAGAACCGAGGTTATGCCCCAGCTCATGCCCTACAAATTGGGAAATAAAGCCGGCGCTGGCATTAGAGCCAATCCTGTTTACGCTATAACTACCAGCGGTGTTGTTGGCTCCGAATACAAATCCATTTTGGCAATATTGATCCAGCCAGGCAACCCCTGAGAATGCGTTTGAGGCAATATTCTCACCACTAAAAAGTACGGTAAAGTCTCGCTCTACAGCAGTTTGGTTGACTCTCCAGTACTCACCAAAGTCGTTAAGATAGGCGGCGATATCGTCTTCAGGTGGGATTGGGTCTGAGCCGATTCGCAGGTAAGTAACCCCGATTAGCAGGCGTAATGACAGATCCCTTTCCATAAATACATTCATATTAACGAAAATGGTATTGATATAATTCATCGCAGTTGTGGTGTTGTTACCTTTTCCGTCCATCCACTGCATATCTGTATCTACAGCGATTACCGCTTGGTAACTAGTCGTGCTTGTGGTGCTGATACTGGCGCTTCTTGAGCTTAATGCTTCAGCAACTTGGGCAAATGGATCTCCAGGTTGGTTCGCCATTGTGGTTCCACATTGGTATAAGGATTCGGCGCCAGCTTGGTCGCTCAGGGTTTTTTTGAAGTTCAGGCCGGAGTTAAGATTACCGGTAATATCCATACTGATACCAGCCTGGTTATGCAACCCAGTAACATTACCAGTACGGGGATCTACCAATAGCCCAACACCGTCTTTGCTTGAGGAGAATGCATAAAGCTGGGGGCGAATAATTTCTTGTTGCCCTTGATCGGAGATAACAATGATACGCGCACCGGGAGCGAATAACTCATACCGCTTCAGGGTAATGGCGTTACTAACGGATTTTTTTTGGGGCTGTTGCGTTAGCTGTGGGAAGTCGTTAATAATCAGCGACTGGCCTATTTTGGTACTAAGTAAAGCCGTTGCAGTCGCCGAGGATAGCTGCCAGCTTTGCTCAACAGCTACCTTTGCTGGCTGCTGTTCGGTTTGAGTGGTTAATATTGATTTACTTACTGATGGCGACCCGAGGCCAAGAATATCCGCTGCCGCATTGCCCGTAAAGGCCAACAATAAAGCTATCATTCCAGTGAATAGTATCTTCATAACCCATCCTTCATGTGAAGACTTTATAGTATAGCCTATACTCTCACTGTATTCGTGTAGCACGGTAGATAACCAGAATATTACACATCCGTGACTATTATTAATGTATTTTAGAGATGTCCATCTATTCGGGGTAGAACCCCTAGTAAAAAAACCTGTTTAGATTAACATTACACCATCATAATTTAATTGCCGTAAAGCGTTATCACCTAATTAAGAGCAAGCACCTATGCTTAACGACCAAAGAAAACAATTAGTCCATCAGTTCGGCCTAGATTGGCTAAAAGATGATGCTATGGAAATAACGACTATCGCTGAGGATGCTAGCTTTCGGCGTTATTTTCGCCTGCGCCTCAAGCATCAAAGCTGGGTAGTAATGGACGCGCCACCGGATAAAGAAGATTGCACCACCTTTATTGAAATAACCCAGCGCTTACGGGATGCCGGTTTGCATGCCCCTGAAATTTTGCGCATTGATCTGCAAAATGGTCTGTTGTTATTAGAGGACTTGGGTGATACCCAATATAAGCCGCTAATTGAGGATGAAACTGCTGATGACTGTTTTCAGCCCTTGTTTAGGGTATTGGGGGAGTTTGCGAAAAATGTAAATACTAGCGGTTTACCCAGCTATAGTTCCCGCTTGCTGCAAACGGAACTTGACCTGTTTCCCGACTGGTATCTGAGCCAACATAAACACCAGCCGTTTAGCCTCAGCGAACAATTAAGCTGGGAACAACTGTGCAATACGCTGATTCAATCAGCCCAATCGCAACCGCAGGTTTTTGTGCATCGTGACTTCCACTCTTGTAATCTGCTGAAAACTGAAGATAACAACCCCGGTATTATTGATTATCAAGATGCCCTCATCGGTCCTATTAGTTATGATCTGGTTTCCTTATTATGGGATCGTTATATCAGCTGGCCACGCGATAGAATAACCGCTTGGTGCGAGCAGTTTCGGCAACAGCTGGTGCTGGATATTTCTGTTGAGGAATGGCAACGGCAATGCGATTTTATGAGTCTACAGCGAAATTTAAAGATTGTAGGGATATTCGCGCGACTCCATTACCGCGATAAAAAAAGTGGTTATCTGGAGATGATTCCAAGGTTTCATGATTACTGCCTGGATATTCTTCAGCGTTACCCTGAATTTGAAACGCTTTTGAACACCCTTAACAGCAGGAAAATATCGAAAAGTTAACCAGAGCGCGTTGTATCAGGGTAAAATTGGGTTATGTTTTAGTCGCAACCTAGGCTAAATAATTGACATAAGCACAAGGTAATTTTATGGCGACTGAACGCTACCTTCAAGGCACACAGCTATGCGCGCAATGATCCTCGCCGCCGGTCGTGGCGAACGCTTGCAGCCTTTGACCGACCACACTCCGAAAGCTCTAATTGATGTCAATGGCAAACCCTTATTGCAGTGGCACCTGGAAAATTTGGCGCGCGCTGGCTTTAGAGAAATTATTATTAACCTGGCCCACCTTGGTGAACAAATAGAAGCCTTTGCCGGGAATGGCGATCGCTGGGGTATTAATATCCATTATTCGCGTGAATCGGAAGCCTTAGAAACTGGCGGCGGTATTTTTAAAGCCCTTCCCCTACTGGGTGACTCTGCATTTTTGGTCATCAATGCTGATATTTGGACAGATTACCCCCTGTATAAGCTGCGCAACCACCACTGCTCGCATGCTCACTTAGTTATGGTGCCCAACCCTGAGCACAACCCCGAGGGTGATTTTTACCTTAACCACGGACTGATTAAAGCTGATACTGCATCAAGCCCTGCTGATAAACTCACTTTTAGCGGTATCGGTATCTACCATCCAAAACTGTTCGCAGCCAGTAGCGCCGGTAAATACAGCCTGGTACCACTGCTAAAAACTGCCATGGTCGCTGCTAAAGTGACAGGGGAAGTCTTTCACGGACACTGGTATGATAGCGGCACCCGCAAAAGGCTGGAGTTATTGCGCAAAAAAGTGGCTGCAGTCCACCAATAAAGCTTAGCAAGGGCCCAGAAAAGTGATAAAATTTATTGAAAATATCGACACTTAGTGTTATACTTCACTACATCACCATTTAAAAAGGAATACTTATGAAACGCATACTTCTGATACTGGCTATTTCAACACCGCTCTTATTGACTGCCTGCAAGCAAAGCGATGAAACAACAAGCCCGCCAACCAACACAACAACGGTCACTAAAACTAAATCTGAGCTTTTTGAATTTGTCCCGGCAGATACACCCTATCTGTTTGCAAATCTTGAGAGCATTCCCAGCGATGTGACCGATGCTTATCTGAAAAATGCCCTACCACTATATACCAGCCTACGCGACAATATCGCTGGCTTCGTAAAGGATTCAGAGCAATTGACAGACGACACTCCGACCAGCGATATCGATACCGGTGTCGATAAGGATGTGAATAACGATAGCGACAATAATTTTCTCGATGATACCAGCTTCGCACATCTCGCATTTGTCCACTCAATTCTTAACGATTTAATCAACAATCCGGGGATAGAAGGGATTGAGAAAATCGGTTTCAGCGCGGATGCCAAATCTGTAATTTATGGTTTAGGCTTATTCCCGGTAGTGCGTATGGAAATTGGTGACGAGGCGCGTTTACGCGCCACGCTTGAAAAAGCCTTCACTGAGGCTGGCGGTATCCCTGAAGAGAAAACGCTGAATGGAAGAAAGTACTGGCAAGCAGGAAATGACCAGTTTCAACTTATCACCAGCATTGATGCCAATGAGTTTGCCCTCAGTTTTATTCCAACCAGCTTGGCCACAGAAGCGTTGCCTAACATCCTCGCACAGAGCAAACCGGAAAATCAGTTAGACCTTATTAAATCACTGACCACACTTAATCAAAACAACGATTACACAAACTATGGTAGTGGCTGGCTAGATACTCTCAAACTGTTTGATTTGTTTTTGAATAGTGATTCCAGCGCTGCCTCCACAATGCGACAGATGCTCGAATTTGATGCTCAGTCAATCACCCAGATATGCCGCGATGAGTATAATTCAATGGCGGCAACTTACCCGCGTATGCACAGCGGTTATCACAGCCTCAGCCCAACAGAAACTAAATCCAGCTTCACTATTGAATTACAACAGGAACTCGCGAATGATTTACAAAGCCTGGTGATAGCTGACGCCCTATCGACAACTGGCAGCGGAGGGTTGCTGAACATCGGCTTCGCGTTGAATTTTGCTAAAGCGCGTGAATGGTTACTGGAAACTGCAAAAAAACGCGTTGAAAACCCCTATAAATGTGAGCAATTGGCAGGGTTAAATCAGACATATGCCCAAGCCTATGAAGGGCTGAACCGTCCAATGCCGCCATTTGTGGGTAATCTCATCGGTTTTAAGCTGTTTATTGATGAACTGGACCTCGGGCAAATCGCGATGTCCAACCCTGTACCACAAAAAATCAAGGCCATGCTTGCCTTATTGACCAGTAATCCTGAAATGTTGGTAGGTATGGGTCAAATGTTTTTGCCTGAACTGGCTGAACTCGACCTGAGCCCCGGCGCTGACCCAGTCGAACTGACGCTTGAGGGTATACCTAAACCCGATGAACCCGTGTGGGCCGCGATAAGTAAGTCGGCTATCGGCGTTGCCGCAGGTGAAGGCATGCACACAAAACTACTGGATTTCCTCGCAGACGGAGGCAGTAAAGGCGGGGAATTTATTAGCGTAGGTATAGATGGAGAATTCCAGTCGAAGATGGAAGCTGCCAGTACAGCGTTTATGCAAGATGATCATTCCAGCCAGACTACGCCTGCTATCCCGCCACTGTTTGAGCGACTCTATATCAGTGCCAGCTTCACTAGCAAGGGTATAGTTATTAATCAAACAACTCAACTGAAAAAATAACGCGCCTAAAACAGGGACGGTACCTTGAGGTGCCGTCCCTATTCTTTTTTCTCAACCTGACCCTTGTAACTTACTCTATCGGTAGTATATTCATTAAATTTTCTACGAGCTAAATATATCAAAATTAAATCATGCATAGACTTTATTATAATAAAAAAAAATAGCATTAAGGCCAAAGTGGCCAGAAAAAAATGCTCCGTCGCGTAATTCATACGCCCTACAATGCCTGAGCCGGATAAATATATATCGACCATAGAGAGCATAGCATTAGGGTATCCTGAGTTGGCGGCATTTCCAAGGAACTTCCTGACAGATTGATAATATTCAGTTACAACATCAGCGTTTTGTATTCGCAGTAAAAGATTTCTCTCCATATCTAACCTGTCTTTGAATGCGCTTGGCACAAAGAACATTAGATTCGACATTGCCATTACACTACCATCATTAGCAAGCTTTTTTACGAAGTGAAATATCGATACAGTCGAAGTACCTTGTTTATACGAAGTATCATGTTTATAATTTTTTAATTCCTGAGGACAAAAATCTTTTACATGCTCACTCTTAATACCACAAAATGTTAAAGCTGCGCTAAACAGCTTGAATTTAGCGTCAGCATTAGCAAGTTCTAGCAAATCTGGCAAGACTTCTGATATTGGACCTACATGTGTTAATAAACGCTCCCTATACTCATGGTCAAAGCTCAGATTACCATCTTGGGCGCGATGATTTTTGTAAGTTCCGATGTGATCATTGGTTTCCTTTGACCTGCCTGACCTAAGCAGCTTATCACTGTCAAAAACCTTATCGTTATTGAGCTGGTTGTTAGGCTTATCTATTTTTGAAGCTGTAGTAAGTGACACTTTCTCTGAACTAAGCTGAGAAAATTGACCCAGTGGATTACCAAATAAAAACAGGCCTACTAACACTAGCCCTAAAATATCACCAGGAATACAAACCTCCTGATCCTGAGCATAACTTGAACCAGAAAAAAACATTAAAATAATCAATATGGATGACCAACGCAGCAAGACGGCTATAGGCATTGCAGTAGGAGAAGGCATGCACACCGAGTTACTGAGTTTTCTGAACGATGGAGACAGTAAAAACGGCGAGTTTATTAGTCTGGGTATAGATTCAAAACTGCTATTGGAGATGCAAGCTGCAAGTAACACATTTATGCAAGAACAGAATCCCAGCCTAACTACACACCCCTTCATCTCTACACTTTTTGAGCGGCTCTATTTTAGTGCTAGCTTTAACAGCAAGGGTGTAGTTTTCAAACATGACCAAGTAAAAAAATAGCAACAACCGCAGGGGCGGTGCCTTCAGGTACCGTCCCTTTTTTATTAGATACGGTAAAGCCCCCTATTCTTGCTTCTCAAGCTGATCCTTCAAAATCATTCTGTTGGTAGCTTCGCTAGTAGTTTTTGAGGTGCACTGATTTACTTCAGGAAAAAAGCGTTCCTCAGTACACAACTGACAACCAGAACATGGGTATCAAGCAACAGATTCATTCGTTTTTGGGAAAAACCGATGCCTTGTAAAAACTATTTTCTATAGAAGAGTCAAGGGCATCAAATTCTTCTGAGATTTCAACTTTTCCTTCCCAGCTACCGCCAAGTTTACGCACAGTGGTATCCGCCCGGTATGGCGACAGCACAGCAACCGGCTTGCCCGCCTTACCAATAATGATTGACTCGCCTGTCTCCTGAACCCGCTTAATTAACTGGGACAAGCTGGCTTTGGCTTCAGAAATATTAGTGATTTCCATGCTTACACCCTAATAAGGTATTTATATATACAATTTAGCTTGGTCTGGTCTGGTCTGTTTGCCAACCTTTATTTGACTCAAACCTTGTTTGGGGTACCTGTCCAGTGGTTACGACTCGGGCCAGACTGACATCATCTAATAGATGATATTATGTATAACGATTCAAAAAACCCTCAAACATCGGCACTGTAAAATCAATATCTCCATAAGCTTCGCTATAAATCATCCCTTTATGAATTATTTTTGCACGCCTTGGCCCAAGGGATCGCATATCCTCACCGAGTACATCAGCGACATCTGATGATCGATAGGGGCCGTTGCCGAGAGAGGCCATTGCAATAACATATTCTCGTTCTTTAGGTGTTAACCGCTCAAACCTAACCCGAAAAAAACCATCATCTAGGCGACGAAATGCCGCCACAGTCGCATTTTCAACATCACCTTCGTTAATGGGTGATTTATCGGCTAAGTTCCACGCCTGAAACCCCCATTCTTGCAGAAAATAAGGATAGCCTTCGGTCTTCTTATAAATCATCTCTATTGCGGCATTAGTGATGCTTTCTCCTTCAGCCTGAATGGGTTGTTTAATTGCGGAGGTTGCGGCAGGTTCATCAAGGGGGCCAACGGGTGGAAAGTTGAAAAGCCTTTCAGAGTAAGATTTAGCATCACCTGTCAATGCTGCGATTTGTGGCAGGCCGGCACCGAAGAACATAACCGGGAGCTTCTTCTGGTTGACTCTATGAATTGCGACTATTAAAGCCGATAGCTCATCTTTCTTCAGGTATTGAACTTCATCAATCAACAGTGTCCACGCCCTTCCTGCAGATTGTGCTGCCTCACCAATACTAACGAATAACTCACTTAAATCATATTCAAGCACACCGCTGTCTGCGGTGCCAACTACTGGGTCAACAGAAAGTGACATATCCCCCATTGATATTCTGAAAGCAGAAGCAAATGATCGCAGAACCCTCATGGCGCTATAAGCGGCTGATTTCGCTGCCTCGACCATTGAGAGCTTTCGCAACACTTGTTGGAGCTTTGGATAAAGCGAATCAACGAGACGCCGGTCATTAGGGAGCTAATCAAGGACAGGTATCAAATAAAACCTACCTATGTGGTGTCTGCTCCAAGAAATCTGAATGCCACTAATTTTTAAAAGTGATCACACATTACCCTCTTAAAAAAGAGCCAGCCTAATACCCCGCAGGGAAGCTGGCTCCAATCATGAAGAGAAATCTAAAAGCTCAAAACTACTATGTATTAAATAGAGTCGAGTCAATTTTTATTGCCTCGAAAGTATGCCCATCTATGGTCTCCCCAAATATTCGATAAGCTCCTAAGCCACCCAGCGGAAAATTGAATTCGCGATTAACACCGAAACCATCAAACCAAAAACCATTTCTTTTGTCGTAAACACAAGAAGGACCTTTTAGCTGACCTTCTACATCCGTCAACTTGCAAACAATACTACCAATTATCAATGCTTCGGGGGGTGGGGAGTATTTTACAACCGCATAAACCACTTCTCGGCCAGTTGCTGTTTCGTGAATTTGTTTTTTCGACAGTCTTAGTACTTCAGAGGAAAAAGCCCACTGATAACCAATAGAGAGAATGTCGGCTACTGCTTCTCCATTGACATGGTATACAAAGGTCCACAACCCGTCTAATTCTGGAAATAAATAATCAGTCCTGTTTGGAAAATCAGCGGTTGCTGCATGACCAAAAATCAGAGGTGTAATATTCTGCCAGGGACCATCATCAAAACTAACACTAGCCAGATTCTTTTGTCGGAACTCAACTTATACACGGCCAGAATCCTCGATATCAAAATCCTCAACCGGGCAATTAAAACAATTGCTGTTTGAGAACTGTTGTAATTTTGTATCTATGGTCCACATTACTCCGGGGTCTTCTGAAGGCACCAGATCAGCATTAAATGTCAACCAGATTGCGGTACCCGCTTCATCGTAGCCATAGTAAATGCCAGCAACCCTGCCGTTTTGGATATCAAAATTAAATCCCTGGGCCGTTTGGTCTTTGTTGTACCATAAACCAGTGGCTGGCTCTGTTCTCTATGTGTATTGCTCACAATTGATGCAGGGGGACTTCAACACCTGTTTGTGCAAAAGCAACAGCGGTGGGCACGCCCAATCCAAATACCATCAATATGATACTTATCATCTTCAATTTCTTTTTATTTGCATGTCCACCTTCTTCAGCTGCCTACTATGGGCAAATATTTGAGTAATTTGCTGTTACCTGGGTACTATAAGCACCACAGCCTGTAGCATTACAGGCCTGTGCTTTGAGATACCATGTGCTACTCGGGGTTCACATTTACAGTTGTATGCCGCTATACACAAGCGTAGGGCTCGTGAAGCTTGATGAGGCTGACTTGTATAACTTGTAATCTGTCGCGCTTGGTTGTGCGGTCTAGTTAACATCATTATACCCATAACAAGGATCAATCGAAACTGAGATTGGGTTAGGGGCTGCTGGCGGAGGCAGTGGGTCGTCGTTATAGCTAGACACTGTGTTCATCGCTGTTTTGAACAACCATTTTCTCATGTTTCTACCATTAGGGCCGTACGCACCCAACCGTACGCCGTTATAGGTCAGTTGTGGGTTGGTAAAATAGGCAATTCGTTCACAATCCGAAGATAATCCAGTAAATAAACAATAGAGTATCAGGGTTGTAAGCCCCCATCATTGATTGCCACGCTCCTGTAGTCTCAATCATTCCATGTGCGTAAACTGTGGTGCCATTGGCTGTGCCAGTACCTCCATCAGAATGATCTCCACCAAGCAAATGCCCAATCTCGTGCGATGCGGTTAGATTGGCTATGGCATAAGCAGCCGTTGACAAGCCGAATGGGAAAGCTGCTTCATAAAAATATGCCAGACCTCCCACGCGTCCAAGCAGCTCTGGTGGGAAGCAGTTACTTGCTGAATTATCACCAACCAACAAAAACGCAAGATCGGCGGCCGGCAACGGGGCTGGGATGTCAGTAGCATCTGGTCAAGGGAACCGTCTTCCCGATCTATCTGAAATAACCGTTCCAGGCCCAATAGGCTGGCAAGCAGTGCGCCAATCCACAATATCGCCCGACCGATTCGGGCCAACAGGTTGAGATCAGGACCAATGGCACGACAACAATCACTGCCAGAAAAAACAGAACCCCGATCATGCCCACGCCTTCCAGATGATCCCGCATGATTTGGGCAAAGCGTTGTCTGAAGCCGCATCGAGCCCGGAAGTGGGTTCATCAAGCAGCCACAGGGGGCGGGAGTTGATCATCA
The DNA here is from genome assembly GCA_021648125.1 of Lysobacterales bacterium. Classification (GTDB taxonomy): domain Bacteria; phylum Pseudomonadota; class Gammaproteobacteria; order Xanthomonadales; family SZUA-36; genus SZUA-51. The sequence goes on along the minus strand of JAKITK010000010.1, from coordinate 50,167 downwards.
TCCGACAGATGGCCACCCGGCGGCGCTGGCCGGTCGAGAGATGCCCGAATGGCAAATGGGAAAAATTGACCTCTTCCAGCGCTTCTTCGGGCTTGACTAGAGGGTCCATGGATGACGCACCCTGAGGTATAAGATGATCGTAGCAACTATTTGATTCTAGCGGACTTCCCGAAAGGTGGCAGTCGGTTTTCGGATTGGAAGTGCGCAAATACAAAATGCAGAAGCGTACCAGACAATCACGAAAGCGCTATAGGCCTTTAGCCGCCGACCAGCTGCTCTATCATTTGGCCAATTTACCCACGATTTTGGCCAGCACCCGCCGGTCATTTGAATTGCTGACCACCGCTGCCCGTAACACCTGATCCAGCCCTCGAGTCGACAAATTCATGCCTGCTGCTTTGAGCTTACGGGTGATCTGAGCCTTTTCACCAGAGGTAGGTTGTGAAAAATGGTATGCTCCAAATAATTCTTCAGTTGGCATAACGGCAAACTCCTTGAATATCGAATATAAGGAGAATAAAGGCTATTTCTTCAGAAATCAAGGGTAATGAAGTCATCTGATATCTTCGCTTTCCCCCAGTTTCTCTAAAACACCACAATCGTCAGCTTCCCATAGCCAGGAAATCCCCAGATTCTGTTCGTGGGCATATTCTCAAATCGCTGTGAGCAAAATGCGTCAATCAATGTCATGTTTTACTGAAAATTAGCAGCTTACCTGATGCAGTACCACCACCGAATTTGGATAGTAGTGGTAGTAGCGGATATGGTAAGTGGTGCAAATTCAACAAAAGCATCCAGCAACGGTGGTAATTATTTTTCCCTATCTGCCCTGCTCAGACTCTCCAGCATTCCAGGGAGTGTCCATATTTTTTGGAGTGCTTTTCTCGCTCGGATCAACCTCAGCGGTAGCCAATGCTGTATCCGGCATTGTAATTACTTACACCCGTGCGCTTAAAATAGGTGATCGAATTAAAATCAATAACACTGAAGGCCGAGCAGTCGGGCGTTATGCTGCACACCAGCATTACCATTGGTAATGATGTTCCCTAGCAGAAGGCCCATGAATTGCTGATACGAGCAGCTGTTGAAACGGCAGCTATTGAAACTGAGCCAGCGCCATTTGTGCTGCAAACCGGCAGATTACTGCTAATAAGTCTTGTCAGGATGGTCAACAACTCAGGAGTATAGTTCACTTCACTGGCGCTCCTGCGAGTACAGAAAATTGTGAAAGTGATGTCATTTTTGGTGCCGTAGACCGTGTTGATATCCAAGGTGGAAGCAGCCTTGAAATCAGCCCTAGATCAGCTGTTATTGTTCGAACGGAGAGCGAGGGGTTTCCTGAAATATGCCATACCACTTTGTTGGGAGCATTCAGTATGCGCCAAAGTCGAGTGGAAAATACGATATTTGGGGTATACACTGAAATGAGTGGCCAGGCACAGTTGATATTAGTTTCAACCAGTTTCAGTCCAATTTATACAGCATTGGCGTGCGTAACGCAAAGACTTTCCGCGTATGCACAGTGGGTATCACAGCCTTAGCGTTAAAGAATATAAATCCAACTTTACCATCGAGTTACAACAATCACTCGCTAATGATCTAAAGACTCTTGTAATAGCCGATGCCCTATCGACAACTGCCAGCAAGGGCGTAGTTTTCAAACATGACCAACTAAAATATAGCAACAACCGAAGGGACGGTGCCTTGAGGTACCGCCCCCTGTATTTCTAGTACCGAAAATGTTTAATTTTTTCACCTTTTAGACCCAAATCTGTCATCGCGTCAATGCCCAGCTGCAAGTGCAGGTCGGCGAAGCTCGAAGTCACTTTACTATCAGAGGCTTCTGTTTTAACCCCTTCTGGTGTCACCGGCACATCTGATACCAGTAATAGCGCACCTCTAGCAATTTCATTTGCATGGCCAACGATAAATATTGTGGCTGTTTCCATATCAATACCGATACAGGTCATTGCATGCAAGCGGGCATGGAATTCAAGGTCATGTTCCCAAACCCGACGGTTGGTTGTGTAGATTACGCCCGTCCGATATTCCAGATCGCGTTCAACAATCTTGTCGGAAACAAATTTATGTAGCTTAAAAGATGGCAAAGCGGGAACTTCCTGGGGGAAGTAATCATCACTTGTACCCTCCCCACGAATAGCGCCGATGGGCAGAATAAAGTGTCCTAACTCTGAAGATTTTTTCAGCCCACCGCATTTACCCAGGAATAAAACGCCGTTGGGCTTTATAGCCGATAACAAATCCATGATGGTGGCAGCGTTGCTTGAGCCGATGCCAAAGTTGATGATAGTCAGGCCCTGATCGTTACTGGCGGCCTGCATCGGACGACCTTCGCCGTAAATTTCAGTCGAGTATTTTTCAGCAAATTCCTGCACATAAAAATCAAAATTCGTCAGCAAGATATAGTCGCCAAACTTTTCCAAGGGCATACCGGTATACCGCGGTAGCCAGTTACGGGTTATTTCCAATTTACTTAACATTGATGTTCTCCTTATTATTATTGTAATGAATGGTTTTTTATAACGAAATATTATCTCACAATTTACCCAGTATTATTTTTGAGCACTTCGCGCAAAAGCGGTACTGTTAGTGATCTTTTGGCGGCAAAGGCCTGCTGTTGCAATAAATTGAGCACCCGCAACAGATTTTTCATATCCCGTTTACCATACTTCAACAGATAGTTTAAAACCTCATCTGGCACTTCTGTGCCCTGAGAATTAGCATGCTGTTGCAGCACCAATTTTTTGTCATAGTCTGCCAGAACCTTGAGTCCGTGAACTTCACCCCATGCCAGCCGGGAACGCAAATCAGGTAGTTCAATGTTTAAATTCCCGGGGCCCTGTCGCCCGGCCAAAAGCACATAAGCAGACTGTGAACGCATCTGGTTGAGGTAGTGAAATACCGCCTCCTCCCACTGTGGCTCCCCGGCAAGTGCATCAAGATCATCCAGACACAGCAGTTCCACCCCGCGAAGGTCGCTAGGTGGCACGCCACACTGGTCAATCAAATGTCGTAAGGGTAAATAAATCGCCACTTTCCCTAGCGAGCTTGCCTGATTACTTACAGCGTTCAGCAACAAGGTTTTACCACTACCGGAACCCCCTTTTATATAGAGAAATCTTCGGCTGAACGGACTGTTGGTAGCATTGATGTTTTCGTGGAACTGTAGAAAGTTTTTGGCGCTCGCATAGGCAAGCTGGTTGTTGCCGATAACAAAGTCCTCGAAACTATCATTTCTGCGAGCCTTAAATGATAGCGGTATCTGCGGGGTATCTCTCATACCTTTTCATCATATCTTTTGATCATACTTTTTCAATCTTGATCTTCACTTCCCGATCAAACAATTGACTACCACGGTAAAGCTCATTGGCATGGCGCAACAACACATTCAGCACGGCCGCTACCGGTAATGCGATTAACATACCAACAAAGCCCATCAGCTGACCGCCTGCCAGAACGGCAAAAATGACCACCACCGGATGTAAACCAATGCGGTCACCAACCAGCCACGGGGTCAACACCATGCCTTCGAGCATTTGACCAATGCCAAACACCACTAACACCGCTACCACATACCAAATATCCTGGAACTGAACGACCGCCGCAATTAGGGCAGCGATTAGACCTACCGCAAAACCAAGATAGGGGACGATACTCAACAAGCCAGCAACCAGACCTATCAGGAAAGCCAGTTTCAGCCCTATCAACGACAAACCGATGGCATAGATAACCGCCAAGGCTATCATCACCAATATTTGCCCGCGAAAAAAAGCCCCTAACATTTCATTCGACTCGCCCGCAAGCTTACTAATTCCTGGCTCTACATAGCGAGGTAACAATTGACGGATATTTTCAACCAGATCATCCCAGTCCCGCAGCAAGTAGAAAGTAATCACCGGGATCAAAAAAGCTAAACCAATCATTGCCAGAAAGGCCATCCCCGACTGAGTGATATTACCCAATACTGCAGCCGCCAGACCACCCGCTTCCTGCCAGTGATCTTTAAGCAGGTCGGTTAATTGCGCCATACCTAGGTCGACTTCCTGTAAGCCAAAGCGCTGTTGCAACCAGGGCCAGGCGGTATTGGTCAGCCAATCGGCATACATGGGTAGGTTACTTATCAGATAACTGATTTGCTTTTCCAGCAGGGGCAATAACAGCAACACAATCAAGACTAAATTTAATAACATACCGCAGAAAACCAGCAGCACCGCTTTGGTCCGCGACATCCATTTTTGCAGACGATCAACTAGCGGGTCTCCAAGATAAGCCAGCACCGCCGATACTACAAACGGGGTTAATACTGGCCCGAGGGCACGAATAAACCACACCAACGCCAACACAGAAGCGAGTATCAACCATTTTTGTGAATCAGTGATTGCAACGCGGTTAGTTTCCACAGCCGCCGCTATATTTTTTGTTTTACCCATACTGCCCTCTCAAACCCTGCCCTCTCAAACCCTGTCATCCTTTTTAGTCTTCGCCGATTGATGCAAGCCAATCGCCTTAGCACCCCAAACCCAAACATACTGGATACCGCTAAGAATCGTTGTCGCGGTAACCAGCAAGATTAGCCCATCTTCTAACAGCGGTATGATCGCCTGCCCCGCTATATTCAGCTGGATGCCATTGAGTCGCAACATGACCACCAGCACCAATAAAATCACCAAGCCGGTGTTCCACTTACTTAAACGAAACGGAGCTACATCAACCGGACCAAAGCGGTATTTATAAATGACCCCGCCGGCCACAATCACAACATCTCTAAAAATAATTAATAACGCCAACCAGAGAGGAAATTCCCCGATATATGCTAGCGCCAATGTCAGGCTTACCAGCATGAGTTTATCTGCCAGTGGATCCATAACTCCGCCAAAGCGGGATGTCCAGCCAAAGCGACGCGCCAGAACACCATCTACCCAGTCGCTTATTCCGGCAATAAAAGCCAGAATCAATGCTGGTTGATAGGCGCCAGTAAGCAGCCAGTACACCAGCGGAAATACCGCCAGCAGACGCAGGATTGTAAGCATATTGGGAAGGTTACTGAGCATTTAGTGTTTCTACATGTGTTTCTGCAGGTGTTTCCACCGCTAGCGTCTGCTGCTGGTATTCAAATACTGCCGCTACCCCGCCAATACCGGTTCCAATATAGGCCAGCTCTAGCATGTTATTCAATTCACCCCAGACAATACCCGGCGATGCATTCACACTCAAAACCAGGCGCAGCCGCTGACCGGCGACCGAGTCTACTTGCACACCCGTTACCAGACGGTGTTCTTGCAAGCTGTACATGAGCTGCTGGTATGCGCTAGCATCCGGCAGGTGAATGATATCTATCGATTCCTGCCAATGCCCCTGGTCGGAGACATTGATCGACTGTAAGTTGGCAATGCTGTCTATCACCTGGTTAAGACCATCAACCAGGGCTTGTTCAAACACCGGGGCTTGAGAGCTAAAAGAAGCATTACTTTGTAGGGACTGCATATTCCAGCGAATTTGCCAGTAATCGTTTCGTTGACTTGCCGCTGCCAACAAAATTGTGTCAGCGGAAACAGCACTCGCTGCGGCACTGAGTTGTTCTGGGAAACCACCCCATACATCTGCGAGTTGTGGGGCACCCTCAATGGCTTCGCCATCGGCCTCTACTGCTGGTTGCTGCAAACTGACACCCCGCTGACGGGAAATATCCTGCAACATATGGCGGGTGTATTCAGCACCTTCCGGAAGAAAACTACGCAAACCGTTATTGTCCTGGGCCACCCATAAGGCAATTTCAGGTCGCTCACCGCTCCAAATAGGCAGCCCTAATGCTGCCTGCGCCTGATCTACCTCTACCGGATCAAGGCTGATTACAGCCCGCAATTGTTTTTCGCGGCTACCATCGGCCATTGGAACCAGCTGTGTACGAAAACCATATCGTTGCACCCATGATTTAAGCACGCTGTTATAAGCACCATTCGCTGTGGCATAGGCCTGTCCCGAAAGTTTCACCAGGATCCTATCTAGTGCTACCGGTAGAGCTCGGTCGACGGCAGCCTGACTGCGATCTGCAACCTCAACTTCAACCGTATACTGGCGCGTATCGGCCGCGCTCAAGCCATTATTTAACAGCAGCAGAACGGGCAATAGCACATATATCAGCTTGTGGATAAATCCTTGTTTGCGGATGCTCATTGTTTTTCTTAAAATCCCAATTTACTTACTCGTAATAAGATACCATATACACCAGTAAAAAGAGCCTCTAAACGGCCCTGAAGGAAGGCAAAATGAGTGAAAAACGCCCTAAAACCGCGAACGCCTCTAATCCCGGCACCAAACCCTCTGTCAGCTACAAAGATGCAGGTGTAGATATTGACGCCGGTAGCGCCTTGGTAGAACGCATAAAACCCGCTGTTAAAACCACTCACCGCGCTGGTGTCGTTTCCGGCCTGGGAGGATTTGGAGCGCTGTTTGAATTGGATCTGGAGAAGTACAAACAACCCATCCTGGTTTCCGGAACCGACGGGGTTGGCACCAAACTGATGCTCGCTCGCGACCTCAATCAGCATGGCAGCATTGGTATCGATCTGGTGGCGATGTGTGTTAACGACATCCTTGCCCAAGGCGCTGAACCGCTTTTCTTTCTGGATTATTTTGCCTGCGGCAAACTTGAAATTGAGCAGGCAGCAGAAGTTATAGAGGGAATAGCCGAGGGTTGCCGCCAAGCTGGGTGCGCCTTAACCGGTGGTGAAACCGCAGAAATGCCGGGCATGTATCCTCCCGGTGATTATGACCTAGCAGGCTTCACTGTCGGTGTGGTGGATAAACCTAAATTAATAGATGGAAGTGCCATTGGCGCAGGCCATAAGCTCATTGGCCTAGCCAGCAGCGGACCTCATTCTAACGGTTATTCGCTGATTCGCCGGGTGATACAACACAGCGGCGCAGATCTTAACTCTGAGCTTGAAGGCAGCACAAAGAGCCTAGCTGATGTCTTACTGGCACCTACCCGAATTTATGTAAAAAACATCCTCCAGCTACTCGAAAAACATCAAATTGATGGCATTGCCCATATTACCGGCGGCGGTATCACCGAAAATATCATTCGCGTGCTGGCGGATGACTACGGTATTGAAATCAATCTCAACAGCTGGCAACAAGCGGCCGTATTTAACTGGCTGCAGCAGCAAGGGAATATCAGTCGTGAAGAAATGCTGCGAACCTTTAACTGTGGTATTGGCATGGTATTGCTGGTTGCAGCGGCCGATGCTGACAGCATTTGTGCCGCAGCACAGGCACTCGGTGAAGATGCGATGGTTATTGGAACTGTACGAAGCCTAGCTTCTGCTACAGATCCCAGAGTTATTTATTCAGATTGAGTAAAATGCCCAAACTTCGCTGCCTTGTTCTACTTTCCGGCCGTGGCAGCAATCTGGCCACGATGATTACTGCCCGCGACAGCGGCCGTTTGCCGCTGGATATCTGTGCCGTTATCAGCAACCGCCGCGCGGCTCCCGGTCTGGAAATAGCCCGTCAGGCTGATATTCCTGCCATATTTGTTGATCCACTGAGTTACCCTGAGCGGCAAAGTTACGATCGACAACTTGCCCAGCTTATCCGGGAATGGCAGCCTGAGCTTATCCTACTGGCAGGCTTCATGCGCATCCTTGGGGCAGAGTTGGTCAATGCATACCGCAGTCGTATGATTAATTTGCACCCCTCTTTGCTACCCAAATACACCGGCCTAGATACCTATAAGCGGGCATTAGCCGCGGGTGACAGCCACTATGGTGCCAGTATTCACTTTGTTACCCCTGAACTCGATGCCGGCGCGCTCATCGGCCAGGCCGTACTGGCAATTGAACCTGGTGATACCGCCGAAATTATGGCAAGTCGTTTACAACCAGTCGAACACCAACTACTGGTCGCTAGTCTCGAGTTATTCAGCCGGCATACAGTAGAGTTGATTGATGATATGCTTCACATTGATGGAAAACTGCATAAAAAACCGCTACTACTGGCCGCTGATGGCCGTCTTATTTCTGCTGGCTACTTCAACCAGCGCAGCTAGCCTTAATAATCATCCACCTGAACAATCGCCAAGTCAGCTAGAAGCCTACACCGCCGAACTTGAATTGACTTACAACGGCAAACTACAAAGCCGACCCTCAGCCAAACTGGAATCTCTGGGTGATGACCGCTTTCGCTATACTTTAAAAGCACGCGGTGAAAAAGGCCTTGCCTGGTTGGCACGCGCCCAAGATACCGAAATTGGTGAGTTCAACTGGAATCAGGGCAAACCCCAAGCGCTAATTTTCACCCGAAAGCTAAAATATCTCGGTAAAAAGGAACATTGGCATGCCGCGTTTAACTGGCAGTCGATGCAGGTATCAATTCGTCACAATGATGATACATTCGACCTGAAACTAGAACCCGGCACGCTTGATCCCGTGACCTTCCTATTCAGCATGCAAGATGCGGTTGCTAAAGGCGAAACGGAATTCAGTTATCCATTCCTCGACAAAGATGAAATAGAAACGAAACACTACAAATTCAGTGGCAAAGAAGATCTACAGACCGTATTTGGCTGTTTGCCGACGATTAAAATTGAGCGTATTTACAAAAAACCGGGTAAATTTCAACACCATTGGCTAGCACCTCAATTGAACCATATTGTAGTGCGTACCGACACCGGTAAAACCAATAAACGCACTATCAGCCTGACCCTAAAAAAACTACATATCCAGGGTCAAACAGTCGCCGTTAAAGACCGTTGTCAGCAAGGTACTGGGCGACCTTGAAATACAACGCGATAATCGTGAACTGGCGGGTCGTTACCATCAACAAGCCGTCCGTCCGTATCAGACGCCGCCCTAGAAACTGTCGCCGGGGAATCAAGTGACTTGTTTGCGTCTGATTTTGGCACCTATTTGACCGAGTTTTTCTTCGATAACTTCGTAACCCCGGTCGATGTGATACACACGATCTACTGAGGTTTCGCCGCGAGCCACTAGGCCGGCTAACACCAAACATGCGGAGGCACGTAAATCTGTAGCCATTAAAGGTGCAGCGGTTAACTTTTCTACCCCGCGAATAATCGCAGTGTTACCTTCCAGTTGGATATCTGCTCCTAGTCGTTGTAACTCCTGAACATGCATAAAACGATTTTCGAAAACAGTTTCAGTAATAACACCGGTGCCCTCAGCAATACAATTGAGCGCTGTAAACTGGGCCTGCATATCGGTGGGGAATGCTGGATAAGGTGAGGTGGTTAAATTCACGGCCATGGGTCTACGACCCTGCATATCCAATTCAATCCAGTCATCGCCACAGGTAATTTGCGCACCGGCTTCCTGGAGCTTATCAAGGATGGCATCCATGGTATCAGGGCGTACAGAGGTAACTTTAACTTTGCCACCGGTAATCGCTCCGGCAACCAGGTAGGTACCTGCTTCAATCCGGTCTGGCAGAACACTATATTCCGCTCCGCCAAGTTCATCGACGCCCTCAATGGTTATAGTATGTGAGCCTGCACCGCTAATTTTTGCACCCATAGCAATCAAATAATTTGCCAGATCTTCAACCTCTGGTTCGCGCGCAGCATTCTCAATAACAGTAATCCCATCCGCCAGAGTCGCTGCCATCATCAGGTTTTCTGTGCCGGTAACCGACACCATATCCATTACAATTCTAGCGCCCTTCAAGCGTTCTGCGATGGCTTCGATATTGCCATTGCGCACTTGGATATCTGCACCCATTAATTCCAAGCCGTGAATATGTAAATTCACAGGCCGTGAACCGATCGCACAGCCCCCCGGCAAGGAAACAGTGGCCCGCCCGTGCTTAGCCAACAGGGGCCCCAGCACCAATATTGAAGCACGCATGGTCTTCACCAGATCATAAGGTGCTTCATGGTTGTTCAGCGTTGTCGGGTCAATCTCTATTCGCATGCGTTCATCGATGGATATCATCGCGCCCATTTGCGCCATAAGCTCTACACTTGTGGTGACATCCTGGAGGTGAGGTACATTGCCGATTCGGGATGTTTTAGAGCCGAGAATACTGGCAAATAAAATCGGCAAAACCGCATTCTTTGCTCCTGATATCCACACCTCGCCCTGTAATACCGGACCACCATTGATTAATATCTTAGCCATTAAACTACCCTGTTTATGCTAGCCCGCATTGTCTTGCGGGGTATCCGGTAAGTTTGCCTGAATCGACAAAGCGTGAATTTCACCACCCAATAAATCACCTAAAGTGGCATAGACCATCCTGTGCCGTTGCAAGGGATTTTTGCCAAGAAATGCCGAACTGCTGACCACTGCTTCAAAATGCACATTGTCATCAGATTGAACTTTCACCTCAACATCCGCGATTCCTGCGCGAATCAGTTGCTCTATTGTCTTGCTATCCATAGACTATCCATATGTATATCTCGCCTGCCCGGTTGGCATTAAAAAACTAGGCGATTTAGAATGGTCATTTTAACAGCCTTATCAAGATAAAATATGGAAACAATTAGATGAATCTGACTAAATTCAGGCTTTTTAATGATTGTCTTACAGTCAGCCCGAATAATATCAATGCAAACCGCAGGCTTACCAACGCATGCTAATTGCCCTGATCCAGATTATTGGCGGTTTCATTTTATTAATATGGGCTGCAGACCGACTGGTAGCAGGGGCTGCCGCTACTGCATCTAACCTCGGTATTTCGCCATTGGTTATCGGCTTAACTGTCGTCGGTATTGGTACTTCCGCGCCTGAAATGGTGGTTTCTGCCATTGCTGCCCTACAGGGTAACCCCGGATTAGCGGTAGGCAACGCCATCGGCTCTAACATTACTAATATTGGCTTGGTTCTCGGTGTTACCGCGCTCATTTATCCGCTGACAGTAGAATCCGGCTTATTGCGTAAAGAATTTCCTATCCTGTTATTTATTATGATAATAGCCACCCTGCTAATGTGGGATGGGGTGTTAACTCAGGTTGACGGCTATATCCTGTTGGTAGGACTCATTGTACTGCTGACATATATGGTTATTGTGGGCATGGAACGAGGCGACTCCGATCCCTTGATTCAGGAATTTGAAGCTGAAATCCCGCGTGACATGCCAATGAAAACGGCAATTTTTTGGCTGGTTATAGGCTTGATTCTGCTACCCCTCAGCTCCGTTTTCTTAGTCGAAGGTGCGGTAACCGTAGCCACAATCTATGGTATATCAAGCACCATAATCGGCTTAACCATTGTCGCCTTTGGCACCAGTCTGCCAGAACTTGCAGCATCAATATCCAGCGCCCTCAAACATGAAGATGATATTGCTATTGGTAATGTCATCGGCTCAAATATGTTTAATTTGCTGGGAGTTCTCGGTATTGGTGCGGCACTGACACCGATCACACTCGAAAGTTTTATTCTCAATCGCGATGTGATTGTTATGTTTGGCTTTACCCTATTGTTATTTGCAGTTGCTTGGCGACTCAAAGGTGTGGGTCGAATCACCCGCTTAGAAGGTTTAGCCCTGTTATTACTTTATTTGGTCTATAACGCTGTAGTGATTTGGCAAACACTAGCTTGAAGCTGCCTTCGAGTAAACTACTAATAATACGACTGTCAACTGCAATATATGTGCCAAGTCGGTTAAACTAGCTTGCATGAATCAAACTGCGATCAAACAATTAGCCACTGCAGTCATTGAAACCGAGCTGGAAGCCATTAGTGGCCTGCTTAATCAAATTGATGACCAGTTCGTCGAGGCCTGCAAAATCATGCTTTCCTGCAAGGGTAGAGTCATCGTCATCGGCATGGGGAAGTCCGGCCATATTGGCAACAAAATTGCCGCCACTCTCGCCAGTACCGGCACGCCGGCATTCTTTGTACACCCCGCAGAAGCCAGTCACGGAGACCTTGGCATGATCACCACTGAGGATGTCCTGCTGATTATCTCCAGTAGCGGCGAAACTCATGAGGTAAACCAAATATTACCGCAATTACTGCGCCTAGGCACTAAGTCGGTAGCCATGACCGGCAAGCCGGATTCAACCCTTGCCCGACACGCCGATGTACACATTAATGTTGCCGTTACCAAAGAAGCCTGTCCGCTTGGTCTGGCACCGACATCAAGCACTACAGCTGCTCTTGTTATGGGTGATGCATTGGCGATATCTCTGCTTGAATCGCGCGGCTTTACCCGCGAAGATTTTGCCAAATCGCACCCCGCAGGTCAATTAGGCCGTCGCCTGTTACTGCATGTTAAAGAGATTATGCATAAGGGCGAGGATATTCCGAAAGTCACTGAAACTGCAATGCTCACCGATGGCATTCTGGAAATGACCGGTAAGCGCCTCGGGATGGTAGCGGTAGTTGATACTCAAAACCACATACTCGGCGTATATACTGATGGTGATCTACGCCGCAGCCTGGAATTTGGACAAAACCCGACAAGCACCCCCATAGCCGAACTTATGCATAAAAACCCTGTCACCATCCGCCGCAATGATCTGGCGGTAAACGCACTTAACAAAATGCAGAAACACCGTATTCAGGGACTACTGGTGGTAGACCATAAGCAACAGCTGGTTGGCGCCCTAAACTTTCAGGATTTACTCCAGGCAGGTGTTGTATGAGCCAGTTCACAGCAGAAGTGTTAGCAAAAGCCAAAGCGGTGCGTTTATTAATCATGGATGTGGATGGCGTACTTAGCGATGGCCGCCTGTTTTTTTCTGATACGGGCGAAGAACTAAAATCCTTCAGCTCGCGTGACGGATTAGGACTGGTAGCCCTCCAACGCTTTGGTATTGAGCTTGCCATTATTACCGGGCGCACATCTGAACTGCTGACATCCCGTGCCCGCCAACTGGGGGTTAAGCACTTATTTCAGGGACAGGATAGAAAAATCAGCGTCTATAGACAGCTCATACAATCACTACAATTGAGCGATTCACAGGTTTGTTACATTGGCGATGACTGGAACGATCTCGCGGTTATGTCACAAGTGGGCCTGGCTGCAACCGTCGCTGATGCCGAGCCTGAAGTGTGTAAACGCGCCGACTGGGTTTCTACCCGCAAGGGCGGTCGTGGTGCGGTACGCGAACTATGCCATCTGATCATGCAGGCTCAGGACAGTGAAAAAACCTGGCTGGCCGAATGCCTGGACACGAGTCCAAGCGACGCCGGGCAGGGCTAAGCTCATGCGTAAGCGGACACTTCTCGCGATATTCCTATTTGCCGGCCTCGCGCTGTTCAGTCGGTGGATGGTTAATCAACAATCCGATGAAATTGGGGCAACAGCGTCAAACCAGCGCAGCACAATTGACTACGAGCTTGAGAATTTTGTTGCCAGAAGCTTCGATGAAAAAGGTTTTTTAGTATTTCAAATGAATGCGCCCAGAATGAGTAAAGATACTAACAGCGGTGTTACCCGCGTCAGTCACCCGCGGATACTCTGGCCGCAAAGAAAAACCGATAAAAAGACCACTTTGCTTGCCGATTCCGGTCTTATCAGTGATGATCAGAATGAAATTCACCTTAGCGGTAGGGTCGTGGTTAAATCACGCTCAACCCTAGAGGGAAACGACAACCAACCGATAATTCTTCGCACCGAAGAGCTATCGTTTAATCAAACCGACCGATTACTGACCAGCAATGTACTGATTTCATTAACAGCGCCGGGCCTTCAGCTCAGCGGTACAGGTATGAACGCCAATCTCGAAACCGAACAAATCAGCCTGCAACAACAGGTCAAAGGACAATATGAAACTGAATAGATTAATTTTGTTATTCCTCGCTTTCGGTAGCTGCAATGTAGCCGCTGCCGGTTTTGGCACCCATAGCGACCTGCCCATTGATATTACCGCCGACAGCAGTGATTCTGCGCTCGGTGATGGTGTCACTATTTTGAAGAAAAATGTCCACATAAAACAGGGGGGCTTGGAGATTATTGCTGATTTAGGCAAAATTCACACCAACGACTCTAAAGTGGTACGGATTGAACTGAAGGGCACACCGGTTAGCTGGCACCAACAATTACCAGAAGGCGGAACCCTGGATGCCCAAGCAAGCACCATTAACTATGAAGTGGAAAAAGCCGAAATAGTGCTCTTAGGCGATGTCAAAATTAAGCACCCGCAAGGTGAAATAAAAGGCCACCGGGTTCGCTATGACCTCAACAATGAACGCTTTTTTACCCGCAGTGCCGGTGGTGATGACCGGGTTCATTTTCGCATCAATCCATCACAAAAAGATACCGCGGCTAACAGCAGCGAACCTGGAGAGGGCCAGGCTGAAAAAAGCCAGACTACAAAAGACGGTGGTGTGAACTAATGTTACGGGCAACAAATCTGCACAAGCAATATAAGGGCCGTGAAGTTGTCAGCGGTGTATCCCTTAAAGTAAAACAGGGCGAGGTAGTTGGTTTATTGGGGCCTAATGGCGCCGGAAAAACCACCTGTTTTCATATGATTGTAGGGCTGGTTCCAGTTGACGAGGGACAAATAACGATTGACGGGCAGGATCTGACACGCAAGCCGGTTAACCTGCGCGCTAAACAGGGGATCGGCTACCTGCCGCAGGACGCTTCTATTTTCCGCAAGCTGTCAGTCCAAAATAATATTCTTGCGATCCTTGAAATGCGTTCAGATATGGATAAAAAAATGCGCCGAGTGGAGCTCGAGCATTTGATGGAGGAGTTATCGGTCAGCCATCTTGCCCAGCAAACCGGCATCAGCCTTTCAGGCGGCGAAAGACGGCGTGTGGAAATCGCACGCGCGCTGGCAGCAAACCCGCGATTTATGCTACTTGATGAGCCCTTTGCCGGAGTGGATCCGATTTCCGTCAGTGATATCAAAAAAATCGTCACTCATCTGGTCAGCCGTGACATTGGGGTATTAATTACCGACCACAATGTACGCGAAACTCTCGATATTTGCGACTACGCCTATATCCTCAGCGACGGCAAAGAGCTGGCGGCCGGTAGCGCGGAGGAAGTCCTTAATAATCAGTCCGTACGAGATGTTTATCTCGGCGACTCTTTCAGAATTTAACCTCGGACTAGACGCTAAACTCATGGCACAAAGGCTACAACTTAAACTCAAACAACAGCTCAGTATGGCGCCGCAGTTGCAGCAGGCAATTAAGTTACTGCAGTTAGGGCGGATTGAACTGCGTGACTATGTGCAAGAAGCTCTCGACAGCAATCCACTACTAGAGCGGGAAGGTGAAGAAAGCCCTGACCCTGACTTTGTAGAATCAAATGAATCAAGCTCCGATGAGCCCTCAACCGAAGAGTGGCTTAGCTCGCAGGGTCTTGGTTCTACCCAGAGCAGCTCTGCCAGCAGTGGTTATATTCTCGATAGTCTACCGGATCAGGATGACGCCAGTTTACAGAGCCACCTGCTCTGGCAAATCAACTTAACATCGTTTTCTGATATTGACAGTGCAATCGCTGAAGCTATTGTTTTTGCCCTCGACGGCGACGGCTATTTAGCCGACAGCATTGAAGATATACAGCAGAGCCTGCAACCGGAAGTTACTGTGTCAGCTGCGGAAGTTACAGCAGTACTCCATCGTATCCAACGGATGGAGCCTGTCGGGGTTGCCTGTGCAGATGCGCGCGAGTGTATTCAAGTTCAATTAGCTGCCCTACCCCAGGATACTCCGGGCAGGAATACTGCCGCCCACCTCGCCCGAGATGGTCTCGATTTATTAATCGACGGGCAACTGGACGACCTAATTGAAAGGCTTAATACCAGCAGGGAAAAAATCATTCTGGCCATCGAACTGATCCAGTCCTTAGAGCCTCGCCCTGGATCGCGCTATGACAACCGCCGGGATGAATATATCGTGCCAGATGTCTATTTCCTGCAACAAGACAGCGGCTGGGGAGTATCATTGAACCCCGAAAACGAACCCAGACTACAGCTGAATAACTATTATATCCAGCTGCTGCGCTCGGAAGGCAAGAAAGAGTCGGATTACCTGCAGGGGCACTTACAGGAAGCTCGTTGGCTGATGAATGCGCTGATTTTACGAAACCGCTCCTTAATGCTGGTTTCTAATGCCATCGTACAGCACCAGCAAAAATTTCTCGAAGGTGGTGATAAAGCCATGCAACCCTTGGTATTGCGTGAAATTGCGGCAGAAACCGGTTTACACGAGTCTACCGTTTCCAGAGCTACAACGCGTAAATATGCCCTTACCCCACGAGGAATATTTGAATTAAAGTATTTCTTTTCCAGCCATGTAAACACACAGGATGGCAAAACCGTCAGCTCAGTTGCCGTCAAAGCCCGGATCGCCGAACTAATTAGCGCTGAATCCGTACAAAAACCTTTAAGCGATCTCAAAATTTCCGAACAATTACAGGATTCAGGAATACGCATTGCCCGCCGTACCGTAGCAAAATACCGGGAAGCACTGGGCATTGGTTCATCTGCCGAACGGCGACGCAATCAACGGCGTGAGAAACTCCGACATTTTTAGGATCAAAAAAAACCTTAACCATAAATATTCAGCTTAAACATTCGCCGACCAAACACAGTCCGCAAACTTACACATGGAGACTATATGCCCTCTTTTGATGTTGTATCAGAAATCAATTATCACGAACTCAGTAACGCCATTGACCAGGCAAATCGTGAAATCAAAACCCGTTTTGACTTCAAAGGTAGCGGTGCCAATTTCGAGTTACAGGAGAACACCATAACCTTGACTGCGCAGGCTGATTTTCAGTTGCAACAAATGAATGATGTGCTCGCCGGGAAACTGGTCAAACGCAGCATCGACTTAAAATGCCTGGATCCACAAGAAGCCGTGATTCATGCGCGCACGGCCACCCAAAAGATTCTAGTTAAGGAAGGTATTCAAACCGAGGAAGCGAAAAAGTTAGTTAAGCTGATTAAAGACAGCAAAATGAAAATGCAAACCGCCATTCAGGGCGAACAGCTACGCATTACTGGAAAAAAGCGTGATGATCTACAAGCTGCAATTGCCCTACTTAAAAACGCGGATTGCGAGATGCCCTTACAATATAAAAACTTCAGGGATTGATTGATGTTTGTTGTGGATTTCTATCAGAAGATATGGGTTATCGGCATTTTTGTGCACCTGTTTAACGCAGGCTAAATACCAGTAAAAACCTTACTCAAAAACAAACCCATAATAGTAGCTACGAAAAACCCTAGGATTTTTCTGCAAACAAGTATAAAATTAAAATATGAAAGCAGCCGTACTATCCGTTGGTAGCCAACGGACCAACCACCCACAAATGCTGCATACTCACCAGCTAAGTGCTGCTGAATTATGCAGTTAGATTACTGTTCGGTATAACTAAGGAGCAAACCATGCAACTAACAATTTCAGGTCAACACATTGATGTAACCGCCTCTTTACGCGCTTATGTTACTGAGAAAATCACCCGGCTGGAGCGTCATTTCGATAAAATCGTTTCCGCGCATGTGGTGCTCGATGTGGTCAAAAACAATCACACAGCCGAAGCTAACCTGAGCATTGCTGGTGGCGGTAAAGCCATTGTTGCAAGTTCGACTGAGCCAGATCTCTACGCTGCTATTGATATGATGATCGACAAGCTGGATCGCCAGGTCATCCGGCATAAAGAAATCCTCAAAGACCACCACCGGGGCCAGTGAAGAGACTATAGAAAATGCAAGTAAGTGATTTGCTGTCGCCTGAGCGCATCAGCCTTAACGAACATGCCGGCAGCAAGAAAAAGCTTCTGGAAATCCTTAGCGATCTTCTCGTCAACAAAGAAGATAGTAATGATGTCAGGCTGGTGTTCGAGAGCCTTTGTTCACGCGAACGGCTAGGCAGCACCAGCATCGGCAACGGCGTTGCCATCCCGCATGGTCGTGTATCTGACTTAAATAGTGCCCGGGCTGCCTTTGTAAGGCTACGCAAGGCGATTCAATTTGAAGCAGAGGATGGTGAACCTGTGGATATGTTGTTTGCGATTACCGTACCGCAACATTGCAGCGAGGATCACTTACAGCTCCTCGGCCAAGTTGAAGATATGTTCTCCAGTACAGAGTTCCGCGAGCAGCTGCGTACGGTAGATTCAGCAGTAAAACTACAAGAGCTACTCGCCAACTGGAAAAACTAAACTTAGCAAAGCAATAATTGAAGGCATTTGAGCAAAGGCATTCTATCAAATTATGAGTTCTGCAATAAAGGCATCAAAACAGGCCCCAGAAAAACAGCAACTGGTACTTTTAAGCGGGCTATCTGGCAGTGGTAAAACTATTGCTTTGCACGCATTGGAAGACCTCAACTATTATTGCGTCGACAACCTTCCATCCGGTTTATTACAAGCTTTTATTCTGCAAATTCTTGAACAGCCAGAACGATATCCGGCGGTGGCTGTCGCCATCGATGCGCGCGACCGCAGTGAAGACTTGGGGAATATTCCCCGTTGGCTATCAAAACTCGCTGACAAGGGCATAGACAGTCATTTGCTTTTTTTAACCGCAAGTCGCAAAATTCTACTTCAACGCTTTAGTGAAACCAGAAGACGACATCCGTTAACCAGTGCAATAATCACCCTGCCTACTGCCCTCGATTTGGAGCAAGAAATTCTTGCACCGCTTAAATGCGCAGCCGATCATGTCATAAATACCAGTGATATCAATTTGCATCAATTGCGTCGACAAATTGCACGGCTTATTACTCAGCACAAGCAATCTGAGACAATGACACTGGTATTGCAATCTTTCGCTTTTAAACAAGGCATTCCAGAAGATCTTGATTTTCTCTTTGATGTCCGGTGCCTGCCGAACCCACACTGGGAAACTCAGTTGCGCAGCCAATGTGGCCGAAATCAAGCGGTCATAGACTGGCTAGGAAGTGATGAAATGACCCTTGAGTATCTGGCTGATACTTTTGCCTTCCTAAATCGCTGGCTGGAGAAATTCGTTGAATCTCAACGCAGCTATATCACTATTGGTATTGGCTGTACCGGTGGTCAGCATCGATCAGTTTACCTCGCAGAACGATTGGCAGAACAACTTAGAGGAAAATTCAAAAAACTTCAGCTGGTTCATCGGGAACTTGAGTAAGACCCTTCAATAAACCCTTCATCCCGACACTGCTTTTAACAAGATAGCTTGGTCTGTTACATATCCGCGCCTAGACCTGAACCGCCACACATCGCATAATATGTAGCAGAGACTGGAATAAAACTATAACCGGGGATGCCGTAATGCAAGAAAAATACGAAGAAAAAACGGCGCGTCACCTGCAAAAGATCTCCGAGGCACTCGGTAGCGGAACTAAAACCCAGGTTGAGGGCATGCTGCACAGCCTCACTGGAGCAGAAATTGGTGAGTTACTGGAGTCACTCCCGCTCGCCAACCGGCTGCTTGTTTGGGGCCTAGTCGACCCAGTGATCGAAGGTGATGTACTGGTACATGTGAATGATCAGGTGCGTGCCAGCCTGATTAAGGACATGAGTCAAACTGACTTGGTTGCCGCCGCTGGTGATCTTGACCTTGATGATCTCGCTGATATCCTTGAGGATCTCCCAGATACTGTTATCCGCGAAATTTTAACTGCTATGGATCGGCAGGATCGCGAACGCCTTGCACAGGTACTCTCCTACCCTGAGGATTCAGCCGGCGGCTTAATGAACCCGGATGTTGTGACTGTACGACCGGATGTTAGCCTCGATGTAGTCTTACGCTATCTGCGCCTCAGGGGAGAAATCCCTGAAATGGTAGATCAATTGTTTGTTGTCAATCGTCGCGGTCGTTATCTGGGTAGTGTAAAACTAACTGACTTGCTAATACTCAACCCGGGACTGATTGTTTCGGAAATCATGGATACTGATATACCCGCGCTACAGGCAGACTTACACGACAGCCAAGTGGCACAGGAATTCGAACACCACGACCTGATTTCAACGCCTGTTATTGATGAGAACGGCATCCTTGTTGGTCGAATTACCATCGACGATGTCGTTGATGTCATCCGTGATGAAGCAGAACACTCAGTATTAACCATGGCAGGCTTGGACGAGGAGCACGATATGTTTGCGCCAGTTGTGCAGACTGCGAAACGGCGCTGGATTTGGCTAACGGTTAACCTGGTAACTGCCTTTATTGCTGCCTTGGTACTTTCACTCTTTGAGCCCACACTCGAACAAATCGTAGCATTAGCGATATTATTTCCGGTGATAATGAGTATGGGCGGTATTGCCGGCACACAAACACTTACCTTAATGATCCGGGGTATGGCTACAGGGCAAGTAAGTCTCAGCAATGCCGGGGCTATTTTTCGTAAAGAAGTCGCTGTTGGTATCCTCAACGGCATATTCTTTGCAGGTATCGTCGCCGCCATTGCGGCTTGGTGGTATCAGGATTACAAACTCGGTGCAGTCATGGCCGCCGCCATGGTGATTAATTTACTGGCGGGCGCTATTGCCGGCACCGTAATCCCTTTAGTGCTGAAAAAAATTCGAATTGACCCGGCATTGGCAGGTGGAGTGGTATTAACCACGGTCACTGATGTAGTTGGAATTCTTGCCTTTGTTGGGCTTGCCAGCATGCTTTTAACCCATTAAACCAATCCGCTAAAACCCTCAGGTCACATACAACTGTTAGTCAAGCAAGGGCACTTCAGTAATGCCTGAACGCGCTGAGATCTCCCGTAGGCGCCTCAATGCTGACATCTGCACCTGACGCACCCGCTCACGGGTAACGCCCAGAATATCGCCTACCTGCTCCAGTGTTCTGCCACCTTGACCATCCAGACCAAAGCGGTGGATCATTACCGCCCGTTGTTGCTGGTTTAGTTTATCCAGCCATTGGCTCAATTGCAGTCCGGCTGAATCTTTTGCAGCCAGCTGATCCGGAACATCTTCAGTCGCCGCAGGCAGTGAGTCGAGTAAACTGATATTACCATCTTTCAACTGAATATCGCCGGTTATTGCGTGCTGGTCATTGACCACAAATAACATATTAGCTTGAGCATTAGTGATGCCGATTTCAGTCGCTATTTCCTCGATATGCGGGCAGCGTCCAAGCTGCTGCTCGAGGGCACGAATTGCCCGAAGATAGGATGCAAGTCCCCGAATGATATGGATAGGTAGGCGCACTGTTCGACTCTGGTTCATCACTGAGCGATCAACTGCCTGCCTGATCCACCATGTGGCATAGGTTGAAAAACGACAACCGCGTTCAGGGTCGAATTTTTCTACCGCCCGGATCAACCCCAAGTTGCCCTCATCGATTAAATCCAGAAGACTGAGCCCACGGTTTAAGTAGTTTCTAGCGATATTCACCACCAGGCGCAAATTCGAGACAATCAACCGTCGACGGCTTTTTTCACAACCTGCGCTGATTTTTTGAGCGAGTTGAATTTCCTGTTCCCGATTGAGTAATGGCCATCGCCCAATCTCATTTAGGTAGATACGGGTTATATCAGTGCTGTTAGTTGCCCGAACTTTTGCTTTAACCGGATTCACTTTCTGCTGAGAGCTTTCAATCTCAGACGATATAAGTGATACGGGAATGATGTTCCCGGAATGATTGGAAAAATTGACTGTTCTAGTCATGGCTACCCCCCGTAGCAATAATTTGGCACAAAGACCTGTTATTTATAGTTACTTATCGCCTTGTTAAGTAAGACTCTAGCAGCGATACCCTTGCTCAGTAGTTATAAAAACCACATAATAAGCTAGCACACACTAGATTTAATTACAAGCAAACATTTTATTTTTGGCTAAAAAAGACAGGCGCCAAGTCTTGTATTTTGCATATTACTCGTAAGCGAAATGAATTGTTTTTAAATCATGTGTCCGAAAAAAGGTAGCCCTCATATTAGTCGAATAATTGCAAATGGACACGATGTTTTTTATCATCTTCGCGTTCGTTATCACGAATAGCGCGATCCTTGACCAAAAGATAACCAGTCCCAACAACTATGCTATGGGTAACGCAACCCAAAAGAAACCGCCGCTAACGCACGCTCTTTCTTCAATTACACAGCTCTCTCATATCAATTTACTCCTTTCAAAAGCTAAAACAATAGATTGAACACAAACATTGTCTCCTAGTGCCCGATCTTTCCCATAGGTATACCCAAAGACGACAACTATTAGAAGTGCTATCCAGAACCAATTCTTCTCTATGGATTTTTCCCGAAATTTCATTTTTTGTTGTTTCCGTACCCAACTGCAGCAGCGCCAGCTGCGGCAAAACCACCTACTTTTACTGAATTTTCACAAGCTTTACTTGCTACACACCTAGCGACTTGGGCTGCGGCCCAAACTACCGGAGCAGGCCCCCGCCCGCTAACCTCCTCTATTTCATTCATTGGTAATTCACGCATATTTTTTTCCTATTTAATTTAAAATTTACACATTGAATGCCCAGTTAACTGAATCTCACGGCTCCCTCGTGCCGATCACATCATTGTTAGAAAATTAATTACTGTCATAGTTAATGCTCAGGATGAATAAGTTTAACTTTGAGGAAGTAGGTTTTATATTTGTTTATGTCTCGTGTTATTAAACTAAAATTTTCTACAGAAACGTGTCCACCAATAAAAAAACCTGGTAAAGGTGAGTTTTTTGTTCCTTTATTTTTTCTATATTTCAAATATGCTTTACCTGTAAGAAATAATGCTTCTCTAGGAATTTCTAAAACTTTTATATTAAGCGCTGAGATTGCTTTTTCTACTTCTTCTATTTTCTTAAATCCTATAGAAACTTCTGTATAAACAATAGAGTTAATAAGATCACCTCTAACATAATGGTGATACCATTGTAGTATTACGCATATGAGGTTTGCAAGTTTTTATTTATTTTGTACTTTTCTAACGATTGAGTTTACTGGCGCGCATGATTGCACTTTCCGCGAAATCGCGCCCCTAGGTCTAAACGCGTCCAGTGGAGCGATTTGTATGATTGGCCGCTGTTTGCAGTTTAATTGAGCTAATATTCACGATCCTGTGCTCCCCCATTAGCCGCACATATATATCATCCTTTGCTCTGATTGAGCGAACTGCCACTGCAGCAAAATCAGGCTTCAATTGCATGTTTAACGGGGACTTCCCGTTAAGATCCATTGGCAACTACCCTAACATCACTCATAATGGCATTTATTGGACTTATCCCAGCTGAGCGACCATTTCATGAACCAGCTTATCAATCAACAGGACCTTGAATTTCTGCTCTATGACTTACTAGATGTAGAGTCATTGCTTTGTCACCCCCCATTACCAGGACCATAGCCGCGAAACCTTTGAAAACCTTGGGAGCAGGCGCCTTTTGCCCGAGTTTCTTCCGAGTTTCCCCTGGGGAAAATCGCACCATGTTTTTTGGATTCACACCTGATATTATTGCGTAGCACCCAATAATTGCCCAAAGGCCCATTCCCATATTTTTCTATCTTCCAATATCAAGTCGGCTGATAAAGACATACCTGCCTGTAATGGAAATCTTTCGCCCATTGTATCTATGAATTGTTGGTCGACCGATACGGTAACCAAAAACACAGGTTCCGCGAGTTGCGGTGCATTAGTAAAGTTAGCTGTATTAACAACAGTTTTAGTAACCTGCTCAACTCGTCCATTAAAGAAACCGAACTTCTGATATGGAAATGCATCATAAAGCAAGCGTACAGGCTGCCCCGCTTTCACAAACCCTGCTGCACGCGTAGGCACAAATAATTCCACTAGCAACTCCCCACCTTCTGGTAGTATCGACATAACTGTTTTGGTACTCGTCGCCTGACCCTTGCGGGCGATTATCGTAGTGACATGGCCTTTTACAGGCGAGCGGATGATTAAGCTACCTTGGGAGTCTGTGCGGATTATGCTTTGCTCTAAAGCACTTATCTGGTTTTTGATTTTATTCTCTTGGGCGGCTTGCTCAAGGTCTAACATCACAATCCGTGATTCAATATCCCCAACTTGTGCCAAAACTTTTAAGCGGTTATTTTCCTGATTATTCAAGGCTTGCCTAGTAGCAAGATAACTTCTTTCCTGAGCGCTCACTTCAAGCATGGACGCCACTTCATCTTTAAACAGCTTTTGCATTAGCTTCAATAAATCTTTCTCAAGCTCTACAGTCCGAGTTTGAATTTGAATTTGAGCAAGCGCCCGCTCTGCTTCGGCTGCAAATTCCGCTTTTTGGGCTTTAAGGCGAGCTTTAGTTAATTTGTATTGACTTGGGACAGCTTGTAGCTGAGAAACCAGGTTCGCTTTCTCGGTTCCCATTTCAGCAAGTAAGGCCTCGTATATCGAATTTCCACCTGCGAGTGCGGTATCATTATTAATCTTGATAAGCTGTGTGCCCCGATCAACAATATCGCCAACATCGACAAATATCTCTGCAAACACGCCTGTTTGTTGGGGGATAATTTGCACCAAGCCTTTACTTGGGACAATAACACCTACAACTCTTTCCTTGCGTGCATACTCACCAAATACTGCCACAATAACCAAGCCGACCATAATAAGCGCAAGCAGCCCAGTAATGGCCCAAAAACTTAATGGAGTGGACAAAAACACATCACCCAAATGGCGTTGTGATTGCTTCTCAATTACCTCTTTCCGGAATAGCCCGCTCATAAAACCACCATGGTTAAATTTAACACATTACATATGACTAGAATTTGTAGCACTTACTTTGCAATATTACTTATTACAATTTTATAATCCGCTCTTTGTAAAAACTCCGGCCGGTGAGCAACGATTATTCTTGTAATCGGGAGACCGGCGATAACATCTACGATGACCTTTTCAGTATCTGCGTCAAGATTTGCTGTGCCTTCATCAAGAAAGAGCACTTGCGGATTTTTGTAGAGTGCTCTTGCTAATAGAACGCGCTGCCTTTGCCCACCAGACAGGGCCGAGCCCATATCACCGATCATAGACAGGTAGCCCATAGGCATGGCGAGAATATCAGTGTGTATTTGGGCTTGGGCGGCGACTTTGTAAATATGCTCCATATCAATTTTCGGATCAAAAAAACTGATATTGTCAGCAATTGTACCGGAGAGCAGTTGGTCGTCTTGCATAACCACACCAATTTTCCTGCGCCAAGCCATTTTATTGGCATCAGTCAATGGGTGATCATCTATTAATATTTCACCTTCGGTTGGCACATAAAGCCCCAACATAAGCTTTAGCAGTGTGGTTTTACCACCACCAGATGGGCCCGTGAGAGCCACAAAATCACCCGCTTTAATATCTAGGCTTATGTCGTCCAACACCCACGGATCCGCTGGTGAGTACCTGAAACGGATGTCTCGCAATTCAATATGGCCTGCAGCCCCTTCTTCTTGAGTAGCTGGGGCAAGCGTAGTTGTGGTCTCAGGCACTGCATGGGCAATATCAGCGATCCGTTCTAGGTGTAGGCCAAGCAATCTGAACTCGATAAACTTATTAAATAAAGAAGTAATGCTGTTGGTAAAGCTTTGTCGATATGACATGAAAGCAAACAACATGCCAACGGTAAAGATAACCTCACCTGATAAAATTAGTTTCGCCCCAAAGTAGACGACAAGTATGGTTTGCAAGCCGGTGATAAGACCCTGTAGTGTGCTCAACCATATGCCATATTTGCCATGCACCACATTCGCGTTGATCGTATCGGCAAACAGATTACGCCATATTGATACTCTATGGTTTTGTGCAGAAAATAATTTAATTGGGGTGGCAGCCCGAATACTCTCAATCATATGCGTGTTTTCTTTGGCACTGGTGATTATAGTTTCCTCCTGCGCGCGTCGCAGGAACGGATAAAACAAGCTTGTCACCAATAACAATAGAAACACCGATACTAGTACAACGGCACCCAATAGTGGGCTATAAATGAAAATAACGACTCCTGTAATCACCGCCATAAGGCCATCAATAATCCCAGCGACCAGGCTTTGAGTGAGCGCTGTTTGGATCGGGGCAGTGGAAGCCATACGCGACAGGATATCGCCAATATGTCGCTTCTCAAAGAAATCCGTAGGCAGGTGAATGAGGTGTTTGAAGATATTAGCCACCATCTGGAATGACATCTGATGGCCGTAATAAAGAATTGTCCATTCGCGCATCAAACTGGCAATTTGCTGAATGACAGTTAGTGCACCAAACCCAAGGGCAAGCACCAGCAAAAATTTAGCATCAAACTTGACCACAGCCTCATCAACAACCAGTTGCAGATAAAACGGCGAGGCAAGTACGATAAGCTGCATTACAATAGACAATATCAGCAGTTGCAAGAGCGCCCGTTTAAGCCCAACCAATCTCCCCCAAAGTTGCGACAGTCGCATTTTCTCCTTAGCGACCTGTTTTGTGAAACTCATTGTTGGAGTCAGCTCAAGTGCCACACCGGTAAAGTGCTCGGAAAATTTCTTTAGGCTCATAACTTTCAGACCCAGGGCCGGGTCGTGAATGTGAACTTTTTCACCTACTATTTTGTTGAGTACAACATAGTGATTTAAGTCCCAGTGCAATATGGCAGGGGTTTGTAGCTGTGGTAAATGTTCAAGCTCAAGACGCAAAGCCCGCGAGCCTAAATCAAGCGCTGCTGCCATATCAATGATAGCATCCAGAGATGCGCCTTTGAGGGACACAGAAAACTTTTGCCGCATGCCATTAAGATCAACATCATGACCATAATACCGGGCAATCATGGTCAGGCTAGCCAAACCACACTCCATAGCTTCCGTTTGTAAAATAACCGGAAGACGCTTTCGGCCTGAAAAATTAAGTTCGCTGATCACGCATTAACCCTTTCCCTTAAAAGGGAGCTGCTATTAAAGTCCATGATATAATTCAATATGGCCTGCAACCCCTTCTTCTTGAGTAACTGGGGCAAGCGTAGTTATGGCCTCAGGCACTGCATGGGCAATATCAGTGATCCGTTCTAGGTGTAGGGCAAACAACAATAACCAAAACACCAAAAGTGATCAGGTAAAAAGAGAGTGGTTGAGTGATGATGACTTCACCATATAAACGATCTTTTTGCTCGTCGATCGCTTGTTGGCGGAATAGATATCCAGTCACAATTCATTGGGTTCGGATTATTAGTGAAATTTCACACATTTCGACTTCTATTACTAAACATTCTCTTTGGTATGAGGGTATATAGAAAAAATAACGTTATAACAAAAACTATAGCCCCTAATATTTCTGCCCAAATACTATCTATTACATTTAGATAATCAAGTCTACTCGTGCTCGTACTTATGTAAATAATAAAAAGAGTTAAGTTGCCTAGCGCATGCACCAGAATGGATGCGAAGATACCATATCTTAAATATACACTGGCTAATAAGATCCCGGGAATAACCATAAATAGAGTCATATGTGGAAGCGCAAACAAAATAGCAGAACAGATAATGGCATACTTTTTCTGCATTTTATTACATAAATAATAAAGCAATACTCCTCTGAAAAAAAACTCTTCAACTATCGGCGCCATTATTACTGAGCCCAGAATATCACCCAATCCTAAGCGCATACTTTTAGTTGAGCCAGCAATATGACTCAATGTTTCCGGGGTGAAATAAAACTTATAGTTGTATAATAAGTTTTCATAACCCACTCTGAAGAGAATGGCACCTACAATCAAACAAGAAACTAGCAAATAAAGAGGGGGAAGTTTATTTTCAACTTTAAAGACTGTTTTGTACCACAGCTTATTTGGGTAGAAACAAACAGTGAACCAAAATAGCAGGAATGAAAACTTAACCAAATGCGTATAAGCCAGACTATATTGACTATCTTCAAAAAAGGTGAAGTATAAAGTTAACGAGATTAAGCTGCCAATTAAATAGCCAAAAACCAGGCGTACAAAAGTTATTTTTCCATCACTAAGAGTTAACACAGTTACAAATTCTAATCTGTGTAAAAAATAAGAAAAAGGCGGTCACTCCGCCTTTTTCAGTTACCAATAGGTTAATATTATGGCTCTTTAACACTTACCGGTGACCCTGCATGCTACATCCACAATAGCCGTAACAGCATCGTCATGCAGCTCAGGTATTTCCCTTACGGCCCTGCGAACTGTATCCCACCATGTCTCATCATCTGGACCATCTCTACGGCTCGAATCACCACCACCATCATCATTATGGCCACCACTTACAATACTAATTTCATTCATACTTAATTCACGCATATCAAACTCCTTTGCATGCTACTTTAGTTGTAACACTTCAAGTTAAAAGACAATGTCCAGTTGTGACCGGACGCAATAATAGTACTGGACAAAAGCGCCTTCCCGTTATCCATAAATGGCCAATCGCTATCCATTTTCGGCCAAATCGGAGTTTTGAGCATATTTGTGCATATATTTCTCAGTATATTCCGAAGGGCTACAGCCAAAATGTCTCTTGAAGCTCCTTCCAAAGGAGCTGTGCGTAGAAAAGCCGACATCAAAAGCAATATTTCCAACCGCTTGGCCCTCAAGGATAAACTCAATGGCTTTATTTAGTCGGTAATCGGTGAGGTAAGCTTTGGGGGTCATTTGAAAATGTTCCTTACATTTTCGATTTAAATCTCTATTGCTTAAACCAAGCTGTTTAGCTAGGCAACTGTTTTTTAGATCTGCTCGATGATAAGACAACTCAATTAGTTCGTTGAGTTTAGTTTGCAATTGTTTTGAACATATCTCTTCGTGGTAATATCTCGCAACGCTGCCCATTAGGTTGCCGCCCGGGCTTGTGGGCTTGTGGGCTTGTGGGCTTGTGGGCTTGTGGGCTTGTGGGCTTGTGGGCTTGTGGGCTTGTGGGCCATGTTAGGTACAACTCCTTTTTAATTTATCCAGTTAATGGAATCCCGCGGCTCCCTAGTGCCGATTACATCAATGCAACATCACAAGCTCCTTTTGTGATGTAAATTTTAAGATATCAACCTTTTTACAATGTGTCAATGGGTAAATTTACCCTTTGTTAGTTGCACGCCAGGGACAAATTGTTGACGCTAGTATTGTGCCGGCACCGGTGCAGCGCAATACGCGAGAACAGAAATCGGCATGATGAATATAGTGTATTAACATGAGCCGATTGTGTTTTCTTGAGAGGGTTAGTGCGCCATTAAAAATGGAAAGAAAGCGATAAAGCGTCAAAAAGCAGATATTATCTGACAAAATGGTTCGATAAGAGGCGGATTTTGATATTTTCAAGCGTAAGTTTCGAAGTGGGAATTTTTTGCTTCAAAAAAACCAATTAATAGAGGTTCCCTTAAAGAATTTAGAGGAAATGATAACTTATTTATATTTCCTTAGAATAGTGGTTTGAAAGGTGATAGCCTATCGACCCAAAGGTGAACGCCTACCGCAGTGGCGAACGCAAATATTGCATCGTTCACCCTCAACAGCTATGCATTCTCGATAACCTTTCCAATTTCCTGATAAATTATGTGGCAAGTATTCAGCAGGGGGCATCACCATCAAGACAAATTAATTCGATTACGGTTTGAATCTTGACACGTAATTTTCCGCGTTTTTTTGGCGTTTTAAATCTCTTTTAAAACTTGTAGTGAACTTAGGTTGACGCAAAATTAATCTTCGTCCCAAACATCATCTAATGCAGATTTTGCATCTTTATAAGTTATGTTTTCTGAAGGGTTATTAGCTTCATCAAAAGATTTAAGCGTTTGTACATTAGGAATAGTGGCTTCAAAAGGAAGGCCTTTACGTATGACCAGTTGCCTAAAAGTCATTTTCATTAACTCAGTGGTAGTTAATCCAATTTTTTTAAGAATTAACTCACCCTCTGTTTTTAGGGTTTCATCTATTCGTGCTTGTATTTTTACACTCATGCTGTGATTGCACTCCATTTGGAGTACAAAAGAAAAGAATCTTTGCTTTGGAAAAATGCTAGGGTGCTAGAATTTTGTCTTCTATTAAATTGTTTCGAGATTTTGCAACCTCAACCAAAGTTTCAAGTCTTATCAGTCTGTCGCCGTGATTTCTCAATTCCTTTGAAACCTCTGTTAATCCTTTACCAGCTCTCTCAACCTTGTCTGACAACAAGATAACTTCTTTCATTGAGTTAATTGCATCTTTAAGTAAACTCATATTAAGCCCTTTGTTGTTTTAAATAAGCCAGTGTTTCAGAGACATCATTTAAACCTTTATCCAAAGACAAGTTGGCTTTTTTGATAGACCGTTTGCTTTGGGCTATAAGTTCTTTTAATAGCATTTCATCATTGCTTGGTGTGGCATCTTCAATACACTTCATGCGTATTAATTCAGATACACTTACCCCCATTTTTATGGCTTGTTCACCTAAGTAACTTTTAAAATCAGGCGTTGTTAATATAGTAACTCTTTCTGTTTTAGCTGGCATAATTCAACTCGTTTCCGTTTCGTTAGTAATTAACAAACATTATAACGCATGTTATAATGATAATGCAAAATTGGCCTCAAAATCTTTAAAACCCCGCTCCCGGCATTATGATAGATTAATAGGATGCTAGGATTCTATTAATCTATCAAAACAACACTATCCTCGGCACTTGCTCTTTGTACGGCCAAATTAGCTATTTCAGATTTTTGTACTTTAGTGGTTTCGCTCATAATTTTTTCTCTCAAATTTTGTGGCTTTTCTCGCCGATATGATTCGGATGAATTCATCCTTACCAGAATCCTGATATTTGTGCGCGACTAGCAACAGCAGAACCCCGCTCACCAAGCCGATAGTTTGCCAACGCTCCTCGCCATCTTCGAGCCTGTCCTATGTGGGGATCCCCAAAGACTTTTTTTGCAAGGTTGAAACTCACCCCGTGCTTAACCTGGTTGCGCTTGTTTTTGTTTTCGTCCCAATCGAACCGCATGCTGCATTGTAGCTACTATTTTGTAGCTATTGCAAGCACACTCACTTTCTTGCTGACCCGAGCGCAGCGAGTCAGGCATGTTAAACGGCTACGCAAAAAACTAATCGCGTGAGCGCAGTTTGCTTTTCAGATGGGTAGGCATCCCCATTGTTGCCATTTTCCTGAATACCATCTAAATCGCCATTCACAGGGATACATTCTATTGATTTTTCCTTCTTCGTCTCTGTCTCTGCAGTTTGCGCCTTAGCAAATTAATTTTCTAGAGACTAGGGGTTAAGTTTAATCAAGTAATAACTACCTAGTATTTTTTCTCCAGTATTTTTTCTTATAGGAAAAAGGATGGTTCTTTCTTTTGTCCCAAAAAACAGCAATAAACACCACAAAAAAAGTCAAAACCAACACTGGGGGAATAATACTTAAAGCAATAAAAGGAGACTCGTTCACTTGCTGTAATGAGTAAGGTATGAAGTTTGCCACTAACTTTGGGGCAAATAATACAAATATATTTGCCATGCTATGCGCCATAATGCACGCAAAAATATTCTGGAAAATCATATAAACAACTGCCAAATAAACACCTCCGAAAAAAGCACTAAAAAACCCACTGCCATGAAAAATACCAAAAATAATGGCTGATAAAATTATGGCCGTATTGACTTTATAGCGAGATAGTAAATATCCAGTTAACTGGATCTCACGGCTCCCTCTTGCCAATCACATCAATGCAACACCACAAGCTCCATTTGCGATGACAGCTCCACAGTAGCAAAGTTTTTACAAACCATCAATAGGTAACTTTACCCTGCCTGAATAAGGTAAATTTACCCTATGTATGTAGCACATATATACCATCCTTTGATCTAATTGAGCGGGTTGTCGCTGAAGCTGCAAAATCAGGCTTCAACTGCATGATTAACGGGGACTTCCGCCACGGCTAATTCGTTCTCGCTCTAAGTCATTGATTTTTATAGTTTGAGCCGAAAGCTAAAATGGCTTATTTCCTAGTGTTCCAGCTTAGAGTAAATTAGCCGTGGGACTTCCGCCAAGACCCATTGGCAACCAACCTAACATCACTCATAATGGTATTTATTAGATTTATCCCAGCTGAGCGACCACTTTATGAACCAACTTATCAATCAACAGGACCTTGAATTCCTGCTCTATGACTTACTAGACGCAGAGTCATTACTCAGCTACCCCCATTATGAGGATCATAGCCGCGAAACCTTTGATGCATTTATTGAAATCGCGGATAAAATCGCGCGCAAACACTTTCTGCCGCATAACGCGAAAGCCGACGCTATAGAGCCGGAGTTTGATGGAGATAACATCAGCATCATTGCGGAAGTTAAACCAGCGCTTGAAGAATATACAGCCGCGGGCTTTATTGCGGCCAGGCACCTTTACGCCAATGGCGGTATGCAGATGCCAGCTGTGATTGCCTCGGCCTGCCAAAGTTTCTTTTTTTCCGCCAACCCCTCTACCGCCGGCTATCCGTTTTTAAGCACAGCAGCTTCCAATTTAATTGCCGCCTTTGCCAGCGAATCCCAAAAACGCCAGTATTTACCTGGTCTTCTTGATGGTCGTATTTTCGGCACTATGGCATTGACAGAGCCTGATGTTGGCTCTTCATTG
This sequence comes from Lysobacterales bacterium, assembly GCA_021648125.1. Taxonomy (GTDB): domain Bacteria; phylum Pseudomonadota; class Gammaproteobacteria; order Xanthomonadales; family SZUA-36; genus SZUA-51. Next base: position 17,738 of record JAKITK010000010.1, on the reverse strand, counting down.
GGAGACCTTAAAACTTCAGCCACTGCACAAGCTGATGGCAGTTACCTGATTAAAGGTCAGAAAATGTTTATCTCTGCAGGCGACCATCCGCTAAGCGAAAATATTGTGCATCTGGTGCTGGCAAGAATGCCCACGGCGCCTGTCGGTGTGAAAGGCATTTCATTATTTATCGTACCTAAATTCCTGCTGGATGAGAACGCTGAAAACGCCTCAAGAAATGATGTTCAGGTGGCCGGACTGTTGCACAAGATGGGTTATCGTGGAATAACCTCAACCGTTTTGAATTTCGGCGACAAGGATAACTGCCAAGGTTATCTGGTTGGAGAGCCGAACCAGGGTTTGCTGTATATGTTTAAAATGATGAACGAGGCCCGTATTGGCGTAGGACTGGGTGCGGCAATGATTGGTTATCGAGGGTATTTAAGTTCGCTCGAATACGCCCGCAATCGACCGCAGGGCCGCCTGCCATCGAACCGAGATTCGTCCAGCAAACCCGTGAAGTTAATTGAGCATGCCGATGTCCGGCGCATGTTATTGGCGCAAAAATCCTATGTTGAAGGCAGCCTTGCCTTGTGCCTGTATGCGGCCAAACTTATGGACTTATCTGAAGCGGCCACTGACACATCAGAAAAATTGGCTGCAGGACAGCTACTGGACTTACTTACTCCCGTGGTTAAATCGTTCCCCTCCACTTATGGCACCAAGGCCAACGATCTTGCAATTCAGGTACTCGGTGGCTCAGGTTATACCCGTGACTACCCAGTAGAGCAATGTTACCGAGATAATCGTTTAAACCCGATACATGAGGGCACTGAGGGTATTCAGGCACTGGATTTGCTCGGGCGCAAGCTTTGGCAGGACAATAACCGGGCATTTGAACAGCTGTTAGGGCTGATAAACGACACGCTACAACTGGCTGAAAAAACCGGCTTAGTGGCTCAGGCCGCCACCCTCAAAAAGGCTACTGGTCGACTTGCTGAGGTCACCCGGGTTCTGGGGAAAGCTTTAGCCACTGAAGGCGCGGATAAAACTCTGGCAAATGCCAGTCTATACTTGGACAGCTTCGGCCGCATTGTAGTGGCCTGGTTGTGGTTGAAACAGGCTGTCGTTGCCAAGAATAAACTCTCTGCAACAGCCACTCAGCCATCAGAGCAGGCTTTTCTTCACGGCAAAATTCAAGCCGCCAGTTATTATATTAACTGGGAACTACCTGAAGTCTTCCATTTATTACAATTGTTGGAAGACCTGGATCCTGTTTGCTTTGAGATGCAGGCAGACTGGTTTTAGCAGCAGTTATTCTTAATTTGCAGGCTCCGCCAAAGCGAACAACAGGTCAACATAACTTTTTTCAATATCTGCCAAACCTGCAACTTTTGAATCCTTATGTGGGTAAATTAGCATATATTCGTTTGGTCCGTGGGCACCCGACCCATGCCCTAGACCGTTAAAAACAAGCGGCAGGCCTAGGCGCTCGGTGAATTGATAAAACGGCGCACTGCCGCCAATACGCGGCATCACGCTGGTAATATTCGCCCATTTCGAGAAAACACCCATTGCCGCCTGCACTAAAGGTGCATCTACCGATGTCTGCGCCGCTGGATAGCCGGATAATTTACGAATGATAATATCACTGAATCCGTGCTCATCCAGGTGCTTGCGTAAGCGGGCAAACTGAGTGTCAGGATCTATTCCCATGGGTAGGCGGGAGTCCATTTTAGCGGTAGCGATATGCGGCAATATGGTTTTGACACCCTCGCCGGTGTAGCCGCTCCAGATACCATCCACATTCAGGGTGACATCGTAAAGATAACGCATCAGTACGGCCTCACCTTTCTGGTCATGAATAAATTGGCTGAGTGACAGTTGTTTTTTCCAGTCTGCGGCCGACCATTTATTACTCATGGCATTAATCAGCATGGATTCTTCAACCGTAGGCGGGCGCACATCATCATAGTAACCATCGATCAAGATGGTGTTGCCGTCGGCCGTTGTCATCGATGCAATCGCAGCAATTAATCTTTGCGTGGGTGAATCAACCACCGATTTGTAGGATCCATGGATTTCTGATTTACCCGGCCCTCCCCAGCTACCGCCCTTGCTTTCAAGCTCCCAGTAGTTGATTCCCTTAACCCCGAGCAATACAGTTAATTCACCCTTGAGGTTTTGCGAGTTAAACGGAAACAATACCCCATCAGCTGTCTTCAGTCGCGCTTCATAAGCATCTACCAGTTGCGGGTAATTTGGTGACCCCAATTCCTCTTCGCCTTCGGCCAGCACCATCAGGTTCACCGGCAGTGTGCCGTTAACTTTGATGATTGATTCAATAGCATTTAGAAATGCCCGCTGTGGTCCTTTTTGATTGGTAGCACCGCGTGCCATCAAAACCTGACCGAAGTCCCGTTCGACCAACTTACCCTCGAATGGCGGGCTTTCCCAGTCGTCTTCGTTAACCGGCTGAACATCGTACATCATATAAACCAGCAAGGTTTTTGTTGCCCCGGCATCATAATAGCCCCACACACCGGGGTGACCCGCGCTTGGCACTAGGGTTGTTTCTGAAAAACCAATTGCTGCTAGGTCATCCCGCAATAACTCTGCCATTTCGGTGATACCAACATTTTGCGCACTAATCGAGCGCTGGCGTACCCAACGCTGAATATTCTTAAAATGGTCATCTAGGTTTTCATCAATATACGCGTATATACGCCCATGTTTACCTGCATAGGCAGAAATTTGGCTAAAATCATAGGCATCGCTGCTGGCCAGTGTGTAGTGAGGGTAATCAGCTAGCGGTTTATCTGTAGCCAGTGCCGGCAGCATAAATACAAATAGCCCGATGATGAGTTTAGAACTGATGTTAACGATGTAATTCAAAACGAAATCTCCTTATAAACCTTTATTACCGGATTGAATCCAGAACTTTTGTGAGCTTTCACGAAAATCTAACTGGAAACCTGAAAAATCGATGCAAAAAACTGCTTCGGTACTTGTCAATTTCATGGAAAAGGGCCTTTATCCTTCCTAAGCTCTGAGTTTATAACGAAAGTCACAGAATTTTGCGCCCTTCATAATGGTCTGGGTGCGGGTCAATTCCATATCTGGATTATAGCCAATGCAAAATGCCGCGTCGCGATTGCACGACAATAAATGGCCGATTTCACCGAGGCCCATTTCCTTGTACATTTGCGCATATTTGCAATGGCGTATATTAAATTGCAGCCGGTCTTTGGAGCTATGCAGCATTTCAATTTCCAAGGCTCCATCAACTTCCCAAAGGGGAATAAGATTGGCAAAATCCTCTAAATCAGGATGTTGAGCATCAGTTTTTTTTGCCAGGCTTCGCATGGATTTACCCTGGGCTATGGCAGATTTTTTAACCGAAGCAGCGACAATTTTCTCTGCTTCTTTGGCCCCATGAAGCTCAAGCACAGTGTCATAAACATCTTTTAGAATAGTCGCTTCAATGCGCCGCAGTTCCAATATTGAAATCGAATGGCTCATTGCGTGTTTTCCCTAGAATTCTCACCTTCAAAAACCACCAGACATCCACAGGCATCAAAAGGCTGCAAGACCACTTCCTCCCCCACGCTTACGGGAGAAAATCCCGCTTTATTCAATCGTTGTGAAATTTGAGCAATATCTAAAATATCTGAAGTCAATTCTTGGTCTCCAAAATTGGCAAAAGCGCTTCAAAATTAGCAAATTTTGCTGGTTTAGTCAATCTTGTTGACTAAGCGGCCAGATGACCCGACAACCCCTGCCCGTGCGGGCATTAACAGTGGAAAGCCGGTTTCGCCCAACTATGTCTGTCGCCTTGAGCAAGGTTTGATATTATTCAGAAGCTTGATCCAGTTGCCGTACTTTATCCAGCATCTCATCAACAAGCAATTTCAAGAACTCATCAGTACACATACCACAAAGGCCTCGTTCAGGCATCCCAGCATACCCTGCAATAGTATTTTGGTAGGTTTTTTCAATCGGTTGCTCAAGTGTTTCTTTCCAATCTGTAAATTCTGATAAGCGTGGGGCTTCATACGCACCGGAAGCGTGACAGCCCGAACATATCAATTCATAAATTAACGCGGTGTTAGCCGGCGGCTCTGGCGTATCTTTCTTCGCCTTTCTGCTGAGTCGATAAAGAGACCCGGTCTGTGTAAGTACGTATATGGATCCATCACTTGCGACTTTGATATCCCGCACCCGAGCATCTAATTGCTTCAAGATATCATGCTCGGAACGAATCCGGTCACCATCAAGGTCTAACTTACTAATCAGCTTTCCTTTAAGCGCCCCAACCAGCAGGTCACCCTCCCACTCTTTGAACATATCTCCTCGGTAAATCGTAATCGGAGAAATTGCTTGCGAAGGAAGGTAATAAAAAATCGGCTGTTGTAAGCCTTTTTTATGAGTTCCCGAACCGATGGGATCCATGGTGTAATCTCTGCCATAAGTAATCTCTGGCCAGCCATAGTTTTTACCGGCTTCAATAATATTGACTTCATCCCCACCCATCGGGCCATGTTCAGACTCGAACATACGGCCGCTGACTTTATCAAAGTGCAATCCTTGTGAGTTGCGTACCCCAAGCGCATATATTCTGTCATCAATTCCCTCAACACCGACGAATGGGTTGTCCTTGGGCACCGATCCATCATCGTGCAAGCGTAAAATCTTTCCTTCAAGGCGCCCCTTTATCGCTGCATTCCAATCTTCTGAACGATTTCCAATCGATATATACAGGTAATCTTTATCATCAAATTCAAGCGCCCCGCCAAAATTAGAGGGTGACCAACTGAAATGTTCTGATTCAAGGATATTTCGCACATTAAGCAGTTGTTTATCGCGCAACACGGCTGTTGCCACTGCAGTTCGAAAAAACTGTTGGGTGACAGGATCAAGTTGCACATAACTAAAGTAAATACGCTGATTTTTTGCAAACTCAGGGTGAATCTCTACATCCAGCAAGCCTACCTGTGGAAACCCATCGGCAATCTCTGGTAACCCACTAACTTCAATTAATTTTTTACTGGAAAGTTGATATCGAAATAACTGCCCGGATAGTTGGGTAATAAGGATTTCATCGTCATTGATAAATTCAAATGCCCACGGATAGGTCAATCCACCAAGAACTTCCTCAAGCACCGCATCTCGAACATTTAAATCAACCACGCCCTTGAGTGCACCCTGATGTACAGGCAACCAAATATCATCCATCATCTTCTGAGTGGATTTTGTGGTTTCTGCGATCAGAATTAAGGGCGCCAGCAATAGGCCAAATATTAAATTCCGCCAAAATTGATGAGAGATAAAGATAGCATTCATTACATTTCCTTTCGTGTGCCCATTGTTAAATGGACACGGGGCAGCAAATTAAATCAGTTACATGTTGACCGACACTATATTAACAAACATAGTGGATGAGGTGCATGCCAACTGCTTAACTAAAAACACCCTTCAATGGTACGCTGTGGTAATACGCCGTTTCAGGCTACGAACTTTAAAATTCTGATGATTCGGAGAAATATTTGATATAATTTCACCTAATGTTCTCTCAGTTCTCTTAAAGCTCAGCATTCCCCAACCAAATATTTGCTAGGAAATTATTATGATTAAGCGCTCCAATTTGCTTACCGCAGCTTTATTAGCTCTTTGTTTCAGTTTCGCAACCACTACAGTATCTGCAGATGAAGGCATGTGGCAACCTCATCAGTTACCTGAAATTGCAGAGCAGCTCAAAGCCGCCGGTTTAGAATTGGAACCTGAATCCTTAACGGATTTGACCGGCTTCCCGATGGGGGCAATCGTTAGTACTGGCGGCTGCACCGCATCATTTGTTTCACCACAGGGGCTTATTGCCACCAACCACCACTGCATCTATGGTTCGATTCAATACAACTCGACTGAAGATAATAATTTATTAAAAAATGGCTTCCTGGCAAAATCAATGGATCAAGAACTCCAGGCGACTCCGGGCAGCCGAATTTATGTCACCGAAGAAATTATTAAGGTAAGTGCGGATATTGTCGGTGACCTGGGCGAGAAGGTAACCGGTATAGAACGCTTCAAAACTATCGACAAGAACCGTAAAGCTTTGGTTGCTGAATGTGAATATGACAAACGCTACCGCTGCCGGGTGGTTAGTTTTCATGGCGGCATGGAGTACTTCCTGTTCAAGCAATTAATGCTTCGCGATATCCGCATGGTTTATGCACCAGCTACAAGCATTGGAAAGTACGGTGGCGATATCGACAACTGGATGTGGCCGCGACATACCGGCGATTTTGGATTCTACCGTGCCTATGTAGACAAAGACGGGCTACCGGCTGACTATAGTGAAGATAATGTTCCATACAAACCCAAACATTTTTTAAAGATCAGCGCCAGCGGTCTCAGCGCGGATGATTATATTATGGTGCTAGGCTATCCTGGCCGGACCAACCGTTATAGAACCTCCATAGAAGTAAAAAACAACTTCACTTGGACCTACCCTGCCGCCAAAGCATACCGTGAAGAATACATCGATATTATCAAGGCCAATTCTGCTGAAGGTAGTGATGCTCGAATAAAATACGCAGGTACACTTGCTGGCCTGGCCAACTATGCTAAAAACTTTGGCAGCATGATCACCAGCTATAACAAAGGCACTACCCAACAGCGCAAAGACCAAATGGAAAAAGATTTGGCTAGCTGGGTTGCAGAATTACCGACGCGAACAGAAAAGTATGCAAACTCGCTACAGGGGCTTAATGGTTTAATTCTGCAAAGCCAGGAAAATAAAGAGCGTGACTTAGTGATGTCCTACATGGCTAGAACCACCATGATGAGCACTGCCCTTGCCCTGTATAAACTTGCGAATGAATCACAAAAACCTGATCTGGAGCGCGACCAGGGATATCAGCAACGCGACATTGCTCGCTTTGAACAGCGCATGAAAAGTATTAACCGCCGTTACGATAGTGATATTGATAAAGCCGTGTTATTACACTTCATTAAACACTACACCACTATTCCGCAAGCACAAAAAATCAAATCATTGGATAAGTTTTTTGCACTTAACAATGAAGTCAACGATGTGGAATTGCAAAAACTCTTAGATAATATGTTTAGCAAAACAAAGCTTGGTGATGAAGAAATACGCCTCCAGTGGATGAAAAAATCCCTGACTGAATTTGAACAGAGTAGCGACCCATTCATCCAGTTGGCGGTAGCAACATACAAAGAAAGAGAAGCCATCAGCGATAGCAGTGACGCGCTTTCCGGGGATATTCAGGCCTTCCGACCCAAGTACATGGAAGCTTTAATTGCCTATTACAAAAGCATCGGAAAAGCAGTTTATGCCGATGCCAACTCCACCCTTCGGATCACCTACGGCAATGTGAAGTCCTATTCGCCTGCGGACGGCATGCTGGCACTGCCCTTCACTACACTTGAGGGCGTAGCGGCGAAACACACAGGCGAAAAACCGTTTAATGCTCCAGACAAACAAATGGATCTGATTAAACAGAAACACTATGGAAAATATCTGAGTAAAAGCCTGGGTTCGGTACCGGTTAACTACCTCGGTACACTCGACATTACCGGTGGTAACTCAGGCTCTCCAACGCTGAATGCACGGGCTGAATTTGTCGGCCTGGCATTTGATGGTGTCTATGAAAGCATTATTGGCGACTGGGACTATGACGAGCAACTTAATCGTTCAATCAGTGTTGATTCGCGTTATATGTTATGGGTAATGGAATATATTGATGGTGCGGATAACTTGATTAAAGAAATGGAAATTATTCGCTAGACATAACTGATTAATGCTTGATGTGCGCTTAGCATACTTCTGAAAAACCCCGGGGATAAGCCTCGGGGGTTTTCGACAATTCCAGTTCTCACTGATGTGCTCCTTTGATAAAAACATTAGCTATCGAAACCCTGTAAAACTGAGTTTAGTCTTTTGGAAGAACTCTTAGCAACTGCCCGCTGTCACTGTCAGTAAGCAAATACAGATAACCATCAGGACCTGCTTTAACTTCGCGAATTCGTTGCTCTAATTCTACAAACATAATTTCCTGCGAGGCTACCCTGCCCTGCTCCATCACCAATCTACGCACGCTTTTTTCAACTAGCGTGGCAACAAACAAATTGCCGCGCCATTGCGGAAAAACATCCCCTGTATATTCACAAAACCCGGATGGAGCAATCGAGGGTGACCAGTGAACAATCGGTTGTTGCATACCTTCCGCCCTTGTATAAGGACTGACATAGGCACCGGAATAATCAATTCCATAACTGATAGCAGGCCAACCATAGTTTTGGCCGGCTTCGATCTTATTCAGCTCATCACCACCCTTGGGCCCGTGCTCATGTAACCATACCGTGCCATCGGTTGATACCAGCAAACCCTGGGGGTTGCGATGACCAATAGTCCATATTTCAGGCAAGGCATCCTTGTTACCAACAAATGGGTTGTCATCAGGCACCGTACCATCACGCTGTATGCGTATTAATTTACCAAAATGGGTATCCAGTGACTGGGCCTTTTCGCGATAATCGAAACCATCACCTACGGTAATCAATAAACTCTGGTCCGGTAGGAATGCCAATCTTCCACCAAAATGATACGGGGTTTTGTAGGCAGTTGATGTGAAAATTGTTTTTATCTCTTCAAGGCTATTGTCACCCAAGCGCGCACTGATAACTTCAAGCGTATTGTTTTTATTATTGCGGGCTACCAAGGAAATATAAACCCGTTGATTATTTTGAAATTCAGGGTCAAGAATAATATCCAGCAAGCCACCTTGCCCGCCTGAAAATGACGCAGGCAAGTTCTTGATGGGTTCTGGCAGAAGTTTTCCCTGGTGTATTCGCCGCAGCTGGCCCGTGCGTTCAGTAACTAGGATATCACCGGCAGGTAAAAACGCCATAGCCCAAGGGTAATTTAGACCCTCAACTACGGTTTCGATTTTATACTCAGCCGCATTGACAATACTTAGAGGAAATAGCAGGACTATGAATAATCTTGTCAGGGTTTTCATCTAGACTTTCCTCTTCTGCATTAATTGGGCGAATACCCAGCCACCGGCAAGGCCGCACAAGCTGACCAGAAACATGCCAAGGCTCGACCGTGCCGCTGCGAATATTGTTATGCCCATAAAATATTTGATCAGCAATAATGCGGCCGGCATAGAGCAAAGCCCGGCAAAGCTATACCAAAAAGTCTGGCTGCCTGCAAACCACCGAATACACCTACTGGCCAGAGAAAAAGCAACGGCCTGGGCTACGCTGACCAGAGCCAATAGGATAGGCAGCAAACCAAATATGTCATGCAGACTGGCCGACACTCTATCGGCGAGGGAGACTTCTATCCCAAAACTTGTAATATCTGCGATCACCAATTGTGTACCAACCAAGCTCATTAATAAAAAAGTTGTTACAACTGCAAGCGTGAAAATGAATAATAATTTGAGAAGTTTCATTAAATCCTCAGTCGAGTAAAGTTTAATTCCAGCCGCTTAAGTTTTTTCTGCGGTAAGAATTTTCAGTAAGAATAAACTAGCGCCTTGGAAGGTATTGCCGCGGATTCACTGGCTTGCCGTTGGCGCGGATTTCAAAATGCAATTTAATTCGGCCGTTATCACCTCGGCCCATTTCGGCAATTTTTTGACCTGCACGAATACTTTCACCTTCCGCTACCAGACGCACCCGGTTATGGGCATACGCCGATAGAAAGCGATCATTGTGTTTAATGATAATAAGCTCGCCATAACCCAGCAAACCATTGCCGCTATAGACCACACTACCTCTGGCGGCGGCACGAATAGCTTGGCCTTCTTTACCGGCGATATCCAAACCACTTCGGGTTGGATCGCCGGCCAGATAGCTTTCAATCACTGTACCATTGGTTGGCCATTGCCAATGCACCTTACCGCGACCCGATGCAACACTGCTATTGGCAGGTTTTGCAGGCGCTGGTTTAGCCGTGCTTTTTTTCGCTGCTGGTTTAGTGTCGCTAACGCTTGCCACCTTTGCTGATTTTGGTGCTGATTTTGGTGCTGATTGTGATACTGACTTGGTCACCGGTTTTGCGGCTACACTTACCGATGACTTTGGCTTAAGTGGCTGGGTTGTCACTGTAGATGACTTTTTGAATGCTGTTTTCCCGGACTGCAAATGCAGCTTCTGCCCAGGAAAGATTGTGTACGGTTTTTTTAGCTGGTTCCAACTGGCAATACTGTGGTAATCAAGGCCGTAGCGGAAGCCGATAGTATAGAGTGAGTCACCGCGTTTGACAGTATAAATTTCCGGCTGTGCCTTAGCAACTGATCGCTGCGCGGGTAGTTTACTCATACTGCGTTCTTCAACTGGCGCGGCCCAGCGATTGCTGCAGGCTGTGGTCAGCAGTACAACAGAACAAATAAGCAGAATAAGGCGACTATTCATCATATGACATCTTAGCCTTGGTAATTAATCATCAAGTAAGCGATGATTAGAACAACAGCAACAACCACACCCCAGCCCAACCAATCTACCCAGCGCCGGATCTGTCCGGCAGCAGACTCGCCCCATATACGAATAATCGCTGCCTCCAGGTAGAATCGCGCGCCGCGTCCAACAACCGAGCCACCAAGGAACAGAAAAAATGGCATGCCGATAACACCTGCCGCAATGGTAAATATTTTATACGGAATTGGGGTAAATCCAGCCACTAGAATAACCCAGAATCCCCAACGATTTAACGCCTCTTTTGCTTGCAAAAATGCCGGATAATAACTGGATGTTTCCAACCAATCGGAAAACAGCTCAAAGCCCCAGCTTCCCAGCAAATAACCGAAAACCCCACCTACCACCGAGGCCATCGTGCAAATAAATGCGTAATACCAAGCCTTCTCAGGTTTGGCAACTAACATTGGCAGTAGTATGACATCCGGTGGAATAGGGAAAAAGGTGGCTTCAGCAAAACTCAAGCCGGCAAGATAACGGGGAGCATGCCGGTGTCCCGACAGTTTAAGGGTACGGTCGTAAAGTTTTTTAAACATCGTTAAAATCCCACATAACCATACTCAGCTTAACCCACTCAATAAGGGTACAAAGCTGACATCACAAAGCTCTTCACGGGTAAATTCATCAGCTTGGCGAGTGTATTTTACCAGTCGCTGGCCCTGTGCACCTCCGAGCGGTGCTATAAGGCAGGCGCCATCAGCCAGTTGATCCAATAAATCTTCTTCAAGGTCAGTTCCTGCCGCAGTTAAAATTATCGCATCAAATGGAGCTTGGGTGGGCCAGCCCAGCCTGCCATCGGCGTGGCGAGTGTAGATATTTCGCTGCGCGGTGCGATGAAATGTGCGCCGGGCTTCCCGCAACAGTTTTTCAATTCGCTCTACACTAAATACCTGAGATACCAGTTGTGCCAGTACCGCCGCTTGATAACCTGAGCCAGTACCGACTTCTAATACTTTTTTAGGAATGCCGTTTTTTAGTAATTCCTGAGTCATTAGCGCCACGATATAGGGCTGTGAAATGGTCTGGCCTAAACCGATTGGCAAAGCGGTGTCTTCATAGGCACGCGATGATAACGCTTCATCTACATACAGGTGCCTTGGCACATCGGTAATAGCCTGCAATACCCGTTTATCATTAATACCTTTTTCCTGCAAACGAAACACCAGTTTGTCGCGGGTGGTTTTCGATGTCATTCCCTGACCATGAATACTGGCATGCTGACGCTGCATTATTTTTTCATTCCCTCAGGCTGCAAACTGCCAACCCAATTGGAAACCTGCTCGAGTGCCTGATAACGGGTTAAATCGACATGAATAGGTGTTATTGATATATACCCACGACTCACCGCATCAAAATCAGTTCCGGGGCCGGAATCCTCTTCCTTACCGGGCCCTCCAATCCAATAATGCAAGTGACCACGAGGGTCCTGCATGGGAATGGCAGCTTCGGCTCGGTGTCGATGACCCAACCGGGCAACTTCAAACCCTTGGATTTCTTCCCAGGGTAAATTCGGTACATTTACATTCAAGATGGTATCGGCTGGTAAAGGATCCATGCGAAGCTTCTCAACTATTAGAGCTGCTGCCTCAGCTGCTGTCTGAAAATGCTGCTTGCCCGAACTCCATAACAAAGAGATAGCCAGCGCGGGCAGTCCGAGGAAACGCCCTTCCATGGCCGCGGCAACAGTGCCGGAATAAAGCACATCATCGCCAAGATTAGCCCCATGGTTGATACCGGAAACCACCATATCCGGATCTTTATCCAGCATCCCGGTTAAGGCGATATGTACGCAATCTGTGGGCGTACCGGATAATTTAAACTGGTTCTCAGCCATTTTTGTAACCCTTATTGGGCCATCAAGTGTCAGCGAATTACTGGCACCACTGCGATTCGAGCTTGGCGCCACTATAGTCACTGTGGCAAATTGTGATAGGCGCTTTGCAAGTGCCTGAATACCGCTTGCGTGATAGCCGTCATCGTTGCTTACTAAAAGATACATACCGAGGGTTTTCTTCGCTATTAATTGACTGCTAACTATACCTGAATCGTGCCTTAATAGGCGGTTTATTAGCGCCTTTGCTTGCATGCCAAAGCACCTCCTCTACAGAAACTGATATGCTAGCTACCCGTTGATTTCACTCTTGCAAGCACCTGCATGACTATAAAAACTTCAAAAACCAGCCTCAGCCAAGAAGATAGTGACCTATTTCGTCAAGCTGTTGGCGATACCCGCCCCCTGCCCACGGTCAGTGAACGCCATACACAGCGACCACTACAAAAACCATTGCCTAAGACTAATCGCACTGGATTAAAAATTAATCGTGATGATTTACTTGGCCATGCGCACGATATTAACGAACTAGAAACCAATGAACAATTGGTTTATCTTGGCAGCGGACTGCAAAAGCAAATATTGCGTAAGCTACGCCGAGGGCAATTCCCGATTGAAGACCAACTGGATCTTCATGGCCTAAAACAGCAATCGGCCGAGGAGTTGATACTCGACTTTATCAATCACGCCAAACACTCAGGCTACCGGTGTATCAATATCATCCATGGTAAAGGCTTGCGCTCGAAAAACCCAAGGCCGGTGCTTAAAACTCTGTGCAATCACCTGCTGCGGCGCCATCCGACGGTGCTGGCTTTTATTTCTGCCAAGCCTGCCGATGGCGGTAGCGGTGCGGTTATTGTGCTGTTAAAAAACAATAAAAACCAACCGGAAAATCAATCCGAGCCCGACAATCACCAAATCTAAGCAATGGAATTATTACTATTTCCCTATGTTCCAAAAATAATCTCCTTTGGATATATATGCATTACTTGAGCGACAGTCTAACTCAGTTTTCGCCGTCTCATGCAATTGACAAACCGTATCGATGCGACTATGGTAATACCATGCCTTTATCGATAGGAGAGTTGATAATGTTAAGTGTTAAAGTGTCACCTAAATTCCAAGTTGTTATTCCTAAAGAGATTAGAGAGTCATTAAACCTATCACCTGGTCAACAGATGCAGGTTGTTCAATACGAAAACAGAATCGAATTTATCCTGGAAAGAGACATAGGCGAACTTGAGGGATTTCTTAAAGGTATTGATACATCATTCACTAGAGAAAATGATAGGCTGTGAATGTTGTAGATACTTCAGGCTGGCTTGAATACTTTGAAGGTGGCCAGAATGCCAAAAAATTCTCTGCTCCTATAAAAAAAACCAATGAACTTATAGTACCAACAATATGTATTTACGAGATATCAAAAGTAATACTTCGCGAAAGTGATGAGCATCACTTGTTACAAGCTCTTGCAGCTATTCAAAAAGGGCAAATTGTAGCGCTTACGCCATCAATTTCAACTGCTGCTGCAAAGGTTAGTTTAAAGTATAAATTACCAATGGCAGACAGCATTATATACACAACTGCAAAACAATATAATGCTACGGTATGGACTCAAGACATTGATTTTAAAAACCTAGCAAATGTCAATTACATACCAAAGACAAGGCCTAAATAATGCAAAACGATTGACAGCTATAAACATCTCAAGAAGGGTTCTGGGCCAAAAAAGGGTCAGGTTGAGCCCTATCTTTCTTTGACTCCTATTTTATACTCTATCTTTCTCCCCACCCGTATTTGCTGTTACAAAGCAAGAATAACCAACCAAGGGATTGAAAGCAGCCCCGACAACCACCAAATCTAAGCCATGGAATTATTACTTATCATTGTTCTGGTCGCCATCTCTGCCTCCTGGCTAACAACCATGCGCGCCCGCGACCGTGCCCGTAGCGCCGTTGCTCGCCTGTGCAAACAATATCAATTGCAGTTATTGGACCAGAGTGTCGCCTTAGCCGGGCTAAAAATTGCGCGTAGTTCACGCGGCGGGCTAACCCTGAGACGCCAGTTCAAGTTTGACTATAGTGAAGACGGTATCAGCCGTAAAAATGGCAGTATCTGGATGAAAGGCGATCAAGCGGAAATGATCACTATCGAACGCAGTGACGGTGATACCATCGAGTGGCTTTCAGGCAGGTAAAAACCCGCCTCTATTGTGTTTGAAATAATAGCGATTACTGTTTTAGACTGCCGCGCGCCTCATCCAGTCCCTGCCGAAGTGCATTTGCCCATGCGGTAATTATCCGATGGGCATCCTCCACATTATCGCTAGTCCACCAACTGGCTGAGCCGTGTCCAAAATCTTTCTTGCGATCCCTTATTATTACAATTTTGTCATTCGTAATGGAATCGAAAAGCTCAAGTTTTAAAGTCATTTCACCGGCAGAATCTGAATAACTTACTGATCGGGAAGGACCCTTAATATAGGGTGTAACCACATCCAAATCGACAATTGTTGGTTTAATGATTAATACCGATTTGCCCGGGCTATCGACCATCTGATAACCACCGGCTTGCAAATCAAGCATAAAAATAGCTCTAAAGTCTGCAGCCAAGCGTTCTTTAATCCGTTCCATATCGCTGTCTTTAACTTTAATAGCGCGACCTCGGGAAATGCTGTTCTGATCGCGTTTCCAGTTTTTTCGGAAACTAACACTGATATCTGCCAACATGATTTGGGTATAAGCACTGAGGTCAACACCCGGATCTGCATACACAGTCGTTAACCGGGTGTTTTTCACTAACTCCATACCGTCAGCATTTACCGCCGGTAAGTTCTTCTTTGCCCAGACAGTAGAAACCGCCATTATCAGGGCAAAGAGGATAAGAACAGATTTTATCGATTTCATACTTGTGACCTTCAGTAGATCCCGTCTATCACTTTATTGACGGACTGAGTCTCTGGCATCATCCAGTGCTTGCCGGAAAGATTTTGCCCAGGAATGCATCATTCGTTTTGCATCAGCCTGGTTCCTGCCGCTGGTTCGCCATTGCACATAACCGTAGCCTAAATCCCGCTTACGATCTCTCACAATAACGACTTTATCGTTTGTTAGCGAGTCAATCAGTTCAAGGTTTAGGGTCATTTCGCCTGCGGATTCCGAATAAGTTCGGCTGCGTGTAGATGTTCTGAGATCAGGTGCATTGACATCTAAATTAACAATTGCTGGTCTAATAATTAACACGCTTTCGCCGGGTTGGTCAGCCAGTTGGTAACCACCCGCTGTCAATTCTTTCTCGAAGGTATCTCTGAAAGAAGCGGAGATTTTATCTCTGATGCGCTGCATATCTTTGTCACTTGCCTTGCCAGAAAGGCTTATGGCCTCTCTGTTTTGATCCCGTTTCCAGTTCTTTTTAAAGGCCACGCTGGCATCCTCAAGGATAAAACTGGTATAACCACCGAGATCCGCACCCGGGTCTTTATACACCGTGGTCATTTTATTGCTTTTGACTAACTCCATACCGTCGGCATTAATTGCCGGCAAATCATCTTTTGCCCAAACCGGAGAGGTAGCCAAGCCGGCAACCGCCAGACTGACAAGAATAAGTGAAAACTTAGTGGATTTCATGAGGTTCTCCTGTTGAAAATTGCTTCAATACTAATTATTGTACTAGTACGACCGCAATGGTCTGAATAAGTTTTATTACTGCATCAGTTTAGTCGTTTAAAGTAGTCTCGGCAATTGGTCTATGCAATTTGCTTTCTACAGGCACTTCATCGCTGCAGGGTATTTATCTTAAAATCATCTCAAGCAACTGCTACAGGAAGGATGGTTTTTCATATTTTTTCACAACCCGACCCGTAACAAAAAAGGCCATGAAGAAGGTTAAGAAGTTGACAATCCAGTCGATACTACCCAATATTTCAACTCTCTGTGCACGCGAAAACTCAGCCAATAGGTTTTTTTGTTCAAAATACACAAATGACGCGATAAAAACATAGAGGAGAATAAATAGCCCGATGCTTAATAAATAGGGATTGGTGATAACTGATTTAAAACCACTGAACCATGAATTGCTGAGTTTTTGTTGGGATAAATCGACCTTTAACCCTTGATTATTAAGTTCATGAGTTTTTAAGTGGTAAATATACAGTATCAATGGAATAACCATTAACAACCCAACAGCGGCAATTAACATGAGATTGTGCACACCCAGTTGTTTGGCGAACAAAGCAGGAATTATCGGCCCAATTATTGCTCCAAAACTAGCGCCAGCAGCTATGATAGCAAACAACCGTTTGCCCTGCTCTTTATTAAAGGTGTCTGACATAAAGCTCCAAAACACTGATAAGTTAAACAAACTAAAAGCACTCACCCAAACATAAAAGGACTTTTCAAGCAGTACGGGATCGGATAAGTTTTGGGTGCTTAGATAAAACACAAAAAAACTGGCAGAAAAACTGCTGTAAACAATAGGTACAACATTTTTAAACTTTATCTTTGATATAATAAGACCATAAATAGCCACTATGCCAATACTGATAAAAAATTGTAAATTCCAGAGCATACTGACTTCGGTGTCGCTCCAGTCACTGGCCATAGAATCTCGCACAGGGCGTAAGATAAAATAACAAGCCATGAGTATAAAAACCATGGCAAATGAAGCCAATGTTGCTTTAAGTTCATTGGCTTTAATTTGGGTGATATTTTGTATAAATTTTTTCATAATATAAAGATTAGTAATATTGACTTTTCAACTTGAAATTTAACTATAGGGTGGGTCATGCTCGTCAAT
This sequence comes from Lysobacterales bacterium, assembly GCA_021648125.1. Classification (GTDB taxonomy): domain Bacteria; phylum Pseudomonadota; class Gammaproteobacteria; order Xanthomonadales; family SZUA-36; genus SZUA-51. Next base: position 625 of record JAKITK010000010.1, on the reverse strand, counting down.
CAATTCTTTAAGAAAAAGATAGGCATGAGCACCCTACAGCTACTTTGAAGATGATTTATCAATAGCTTGTTCCAACATTAACATCATGGCTTTTTTGTCATAACTAAAAGCATGGCCTTTATTTAGCTCAACAAGCGTGTTTATTGCCCCTTTAATCGTAAACTCTGCCTCACCTTGCGAAGGCACTACCATATAGCGCCGTTTTGGGTTTTCAGAAAACAAGGCGTCCATAACAGCAGCCGATACAGCATCTGGACTCTCGAAAACTGAACGATCTGTGGGGAAATATTGTTCCAGCCCCAGCATTTCTTGTTTAAATAATGATTCTTTATAGGTGCTGTTGTTTTTCTTGATTCGAGTTTTCATGTTTTGGATCACTTTAGAGTTAAAATTGCCTGGCTCTACAATGCTGACTTGCACATCAAATTTTTTCATTTCAGCATAAAGCGCATCAGAATAAGCTTCCATCGCATATTTGCTCATATTATAAGAACCAAGTGCATATTCCGGCCCAATCTGAACACTGATTCTGGTTCAATCTGAACACCCATTCCGGTTTTATGTGAACACTGATTCTGGTTTTATCTGAACACTTTTCCAATTTTTCCGGAATTGGTGTTCAAAT